>NZ_JALJRI010000013.1:0-1925 GCF_024519795.1 Micrococcus sp. Mcc89
ATCAACCCCTACCTGTGACCACCCCGCTTACACAGACAAGTTGACACGCCCCGCGGATCACGTACTGGGCTGTCACCGAGCGCACCATCTGGGGTAATCCCACCTTCGTCTCCTTCCGCTGAGCCCAGCGACTACCCGCGGCGCGCACCCCACCATCGAGTGGGGTGCGCGCCGTTTTGTCGCCCTCGCCTGCGGTTAGGAGGAGTGCGGATCCGTGGGCGCTAAGTGTGCAAGGGACGTTCGGATTCACCTCGATGCACCGACGGGCTCTCCAGTTGGATCGTGGCGTGCTCGAACGCGATCGGGAAGTGCGTCCTGACGCAGACATGGACCTCTTCGAGGATCCGCAGTGCGTGGGCTGATTCGAAGCACTCCTCCCCGACGACGACGTGAGCCGAGAAGATCGGCAGATTGCTCCCGATCGCTGAGGCGTGCAGGTCGTGGACGTCCTGGACGTGGTCGAGAGCGAGGATGTGCTCGCGCACCTGATCGAGATCCACTCCCTTCGGGGTGTACTCCATGAGGATCCGCAGTGTTTCGGCCATGATGCGGAACGCCCGAGGCACGATCAGCGCGGCGATGAACAAACCAGCCAGTGCATCGGCCTGTTGGAATCCGGTCAGCTGGATCACGATCGCGGCCGTGATCACGCCGAGCGAACCGAGAGCGTCATTGAGAACCTCGAGGAACGCGGCACGCATGTTGAGGCTCGAGTCCTTGCCTCCGGCCAGGATGAGGATCGCGGCGATGTTCGCGACCAGGCCGATCACACCGAAGATGAGCAGCTCTCCTGAGGGGACGTCCGGGGGGTCGGTTAGTCGCGAGATACCCTCGACGGCGGTGTAGGTGCCGACCACGATCAGGAGCGTGGCCTGGGCCAAGGCTGCCAGTACCTCGATGCGAGCGAATCCCCAGGTTCGGCTGCTGCTGGCCGGGCGCAACATCATGGTCGCCGCGATCAGCGCGACCAGCAGTCCGGAGGCGTCGACGAGGGCGTGCGCCGTGTCCGTGAGCAGGGCAAGACTTCCGGTGACGACGCTCCCGATCGCTTGCGCGAGCACGATGACGGAGGTGATGGCGAAGGCGATGGCGAGTCGCGTCCGGGCGGTGCTCGACCCGCTGCCGCCGTGCGAATGGTCGTGTCCTGAGCTCATCAGAGGTCCCCGTCCTCGAGGTTCTCGTGATCGCGGTGGTTCTTCAGGGAGAGGGTGGTCCCGGAGGTGTCGAGCAGGTCGTCCGCCACCTCGAGCAGGCCCTTTAGTCGGGGCAGATCGGCGAGGGTGAACCAGGAAGCGCGGCCTTCAGTGCGCGCGGTGACCAGACCGCAGTCGCGCAGGCACGAGAGATGCTTGCTGACGGTCGACTGGGCAAGGTGCATGTGTTCGACAAGGTCGCGAACTCGGTGCTCACCGGTCGAGAGGTGCTGGAGGAGAGCCAAGCGTGTGGGTTCGGCGAGGGCATGGAAGAGCGCGGCATGACTGTCTGCCACCTCGAACTGAGGCTCGGCCGGGATCGCATCAATCGTCATATGGCGATGATATCGCCATTTGGGGTTCCGTAAAGGGGTGGGACGGGACGAGTCGATCCTGATAGACGCGCGAAGGGGTCGCTCGTGGCACGTCGATACACTCGATGTGAAGCGCCCTGGGTTTCGTTCCGAGGTCAGGACGCAACGGGCGCTGAATCCTGGTCGTGAGTGTAGGCCGTCTCAACTTCTGCGGGAGTGCGGTAGCCGAGGGTCTCGTGGAGGCGGGTGGTGTTCCACCAGTGCACCCACCCCATGGTGGCCAGCTCCACCGCCTACACGGACTCCCAGATCCGCTTGGAGTGGATGAGTTCGGCCTTGTAGAGCCCGTTCACGCTCTCGGCCAGGGCGTTGATGCTCCTATAGTTGTCAACTCGCGATCTGACCGGTGCGAGGGTTG
>NZ_JALJRI010000014.1:0-502 GCF_024519795.1 Micrococcus sp. Mcc89
CCGTCCTCGTCCAGGAACTCCTCCGGGGCCTGCAGGAAATGCAGGTGCAGCCGACGCGAGGCGCTCTGCTGACGGTCCTCCTGCTCCATGAGCCAGTTCGTCAACGTCCCCACCATCGTGCGGACCTGGTTGTTCTCCTCGATCGCCTTCTCCGAGGCCTCATCGAAGTCGAAGTCCTCCTCGTACAACACGATGTCCACATCCCGGGAATGCGCCAGCTCCCGCAGCTCCAACGGGGTGAACTTCACCTGCGCCGGCCCACGCCGACCGAACACGTGCACATCCGTGACCGGGGAAGCGGCCAGGTCCCGGTACACGTTGTCCGGGATCTCGGTGGGCAACAGATCCTCGGCATGCTTGGACAGGATCCGGGCCACATCCAGGGCCACGTTCCCGTTGCCGATCACCGCCACCTGCGTGGCCTCCAACGGCCAGTGCCGCGGCACATCCGGGTGCCCGTCATACCAGGACGCGAAATCCGCGCCACCGAACGAGCCGGCCA
>NZ_JALJRI010000015.1:0-42642 GCF_024519795.1 Micrococcus sp. Mcc89
CGCCGTCGGCGGACGGGTCGTCCACCCGGTCCACGGTGAAGCCGCGGTCGCGCAGCGTCTGGATCGCGCTCTCCACGGGTTGGCCCACGAGGCCCTCCGGGATGACGCCCTCCCCGGTGGAGACGGCCAGCGTGACGGTCTCACCGTGCCGCAGCGCCCCCACGGGGTTGATCTCCTCGACGGTGCCCTGCGGGCTCTGCGCGTCGCGGTCCTCCTCGCGCACCGCCAGGCCGAGGCCCTCGAGCTCGGTGCGCACCTCGCTCACGGGGCGACCCTTGTACGCCTCCGGGTCCACGTGCACGGACGACTCCTCCTGCGAAGTCGCCGGCGCCGAGCCGCCGACGCCGCGGCCACCCGTGAGCAGCGGCCACAGCAGCGCCCCCAGCAGGGCGAACACCACGAGCCCCAGCAGCGCCCACAGCGGCCAGCGGTTGGCGCGTCGCCGGCGGGCGGGCGCGGAGCCGCCCCCGGCGGGCGGGCCCGGGTCCACGACGTCGCCCGGGCGGGTCTGCTGGTCGCGCACGGCGGCGATCTCGTGGTCGCGCGTGCTCGCGCTCGCGGCGGCGCCGGCCGCACCGGCCGCGCCCACGGCCGCCGCACCGGCGGCGCCGGGGCCGCGGGCGTCGTCGTCGGTGCGGGGCTGGGCCGCGGTCACCGGCAGCGCCGCGGTGGCGGGGAAGCCGTCCGTCCGGGTGCCCTCGGCGCGGGGATGGGTGGTGCGCATGCCGTCGTAGTCCAGGGGGGCGGTCTCGGCGCCCGAGGGGTCGGCCACGCCCTGCTCCTCGAGGAAGGCGGCCAGGCCGGGCACGGCCTCCACCGCGCCGCGGGTGTCCTTGCGACGCAGCGCGTCGGCGGCCTCCGAGAGCGCGGTCGCGTCCGAGGGCCGCTCCTTGGGGTCCTTCGAGAGCATGCACATGATCAGGGCGCGCACCGGGGCCGGGACGGTGTCCGGCAGGGGCGGCGGGGTGTCGTTGACCTGGGCGAGGGCGATCGCGATCTGGGACTCGCCCGTGAACGGGCGATGCCCGGCGAGGGCCTCGTAGCCGATGATGCCCAGCGAGTAGAGGTCGGAGGAGCCGGTGGCCTGCTGCCCCGTGGCCTGCTCGGGCGCGAGGTACTGGGCGGTGCCCATCACCTGGCCGGTGGCCGTGAGCGGGACCTGGTCTGCCAGGCGCGCGATGCCGAAGTCCGTCACCTTCACCCGGCCGGTGGGCGTGATCATGAGGTTGCCGGGCTTGACGTCGCGGTGCACGAGCCCCTGGGCGTGGGCCGCCGAGAGCGCGGCCGCCGTCTGCGCGATGATCCGCAGGGTCCGCTCGGGGGAGAGCACCTTCTCCTTCTCGAGGATGGAGGACAGCGGCTGGCCCGGCACGAGCTCCATGACGAGGTAGGCGGAGCCCTTCTCCTCGCCGTAGTCGTAGACGTTGGCGACGCCGGGGTGGTTCAGCAGCGCGGTGTGCTGGGCCTCCGCCCGGAAGCGGCGCAGGAAGTTGGGGTCACCCGTGTACTCCTCCTTGAGGATCTTCACGGCGGTGATCCGGCCCAGGACCTTGTCCCGCGCCTTCCACACCTCGCCCATGCCGCCGATCGCGATGCGATCGGTCAACTGGTACCTGCCGCCGAGGGTGATGCCCGATGTCGGCCTCATTCCGTGACCACCGCTTCCATGATTGCCTTCATGCCACTGACGACTGTCTGATGTCCAACCCCCGGCGGCTCGTCCTCCACCACGATCGTCACGGCCGCCCGGGGGTTCTCGCTCGCGTCGAAGCCGGTGATCCAGGAGTGCACGTTGCCCGTGTCCCCGACCTCGGCCGTGCCCGACTTCGCCGCGATCCGCACCGTGTCCGACTGCACGGATCCCAGGATGCCGTCCTCCACCGCCGAGACCATCATGTCCGAGACCTGCCCGGCCACCTCGGGGGTCGTGGCCCGGCCGCGCTCACGGGGGCTGAACTCCTGCACCGTGGTGAGGTCCGAACGGCGGACCGCCTTGATCAGCTGCGGCTCCATGACCACGCCGTCGTTCGCGATGCCGGCGGCCACCATGGCCATCTGCAGCGCGGTGGCCTGCACGTCCCGCTGGCCGATCGAGGACTGCGCCAGCGCGGCGTCGTCCAGGTCGGAGGGGAACACGGAGCCGGTCACGGGCAGCGGGTAGTCGAAGGAGTCATTGAAGCCGAACCGCTCGGCGACCTCCCGGATCCGGTCCTGGCCCAGCTCGACGGCGGCCATGGCGAACGGCGTGTTGCAGGACTGCGCCAGCGCCCACGTGAGGGTCTGACGCCCCACGGTGTTGCACGGTGAGCCGTCGTAGTTGGGCAGCTCCGTGGTCGTGCCGGGCAGCGTCCACGCGGCGGGGATGTCCACCGTCCCGTCCGGGGTGTAGTCACCGGACTCGAGCATGGCCACCGCGTCGATCAGCTTGAACGTGGAGCCGGGGGACACGAGCTGCTCCGCGGCGCGGTTGAGGTACGCGCTGGCACCGGGGATCTGGTCGATCGCGGCCATGGCCGCCTGCGCCTCGGCCGGGCTGTGCGAGGAGAGCGCGTTGGAGTCGAAGCCCGGCTTCGACACCATGGCCAGGATCTCGCCCGTCGTCGGGTCCGTGACCACGGCGGAGGCGCGCACGCCGTCCGGGAGCGCGTCGTACGCCAGGCGCTGCAGCTCGGGGTCGATCGTCAGCTCCACCTGGTCGCCCTCAGGCGTGGCACCCGTGATGATCTCCATGGCGCGGTCCACGAACTGGGACGTGGGGGTGCCGGAGAGCTGCTCGTTCATGGCCGCCTCCAGCCCGTCGGTGCCGTAGGTGAGCGAGTAGAAGCCCGTGAGCGGGGCGTACAGCTCGGTCTCGTGGTAGACGCGCTGGTAGTGGTACGCGTCGCCGGAGGGGACGGACTCGGCGATCGGCTCGCCGTCCACGAGGATCGGCCCGCGCGGGGCGCCGAACTCCAGGAACATCTGCCGCGAGTTCAGGGCGTGCGTCTTGAGCTGGTCCGCGGCCAGCACCTGGATGACGGACGCGGCCAGCGCGAGCACCAGGATCATGGCCGCCATGACGGTCCACGTGCGTCGGATCGCCTCGTTCACCGCTCCTCACCTCCTCCCGGGGGCACGGCCGCCGCCGGGAGCGCCGTGCCGGGGTCGAGGTGGCCGGCGCCGGGCCCGGACGCGTTGACCATCCCGTCCACGACCACGGGACGGCGGGCGGCGTTCGAGATGCGCAGCACGAGCCCCACGATGATCCAGTTGGCCAGCAGCGACGAGCCGCCGGCGGCGAGGAACGGCGTCGTGAGGCCGGTGAGCGGCAGCACGAGGGTCACGCCGCCCATCACCACGAACACCTGCCACGCCATGGTGAAGGCCAGGCCGGAGGCGAGCACCTTGCCGAACGCGTCGCGCACGCCGAGGGCGGCGCGCATCATGCGGGTGACGAGCAGGAGGTACAGGACGAGCACGGCGGCCAGGCCCACGAAGCCGAGCTCCTCGCCGATGGCCGTGAGGATCATGTCCGAGAAGGACAGCGGCACCTGGGTGGGGTTGCCCGCGCCCAGGCCGGTGCCCATCAGCCCGCCTGAGGCCATCGCGAACAGGCCCTGGACCACCTGGTAGGAGCCGCCGAAGTCGCGATGGTAGATCTCGGGGTCGAAGGCCCTCAGCCAGATCTCGAACCTGGCGGTCACGTGCGGCATGAACAGGAACGCCAGCGCCGCGCCGAAGGCGATCAGGCCCAGGCCGAGGAGGATCCAGGAGGCGCGGGACGTGGCGATGTAGAGCATCGCCATGAACATGCCGAAGAACAGCAGGGCCGAGCCCAGGTCGCGCTGGAACACGAGCACGCCGAGCGCCAGGAGCCAGCCGGCCAGCAACGGGCCGAGGTCCCGGGCTCGGGGGAAGGTCACCGGGCCCACACGGCGGCCGGCCAGCAGGATCAGGTCGCGGTTCGCGGAGAGGTAGCCGGCGAAGAAGATGGCCAGCGTGATCTTGGCGATCTCGCCGGGCTGGAAGGTGCCGAATCCGACGTCGATCCAGATCCGCGCCCCGTACATGCTCAGGCCCAGCCCGGGCACGAGCGGCAGGAGCAGCAGCACGCCGGACGCGGCGAGGAACAGGTAGGGCCAGCGCCGCAGCACCCGGTGGTCGCGCACCAGGAACACCAGGGCGGAGGCCACCAGGACGGCCAGGACGGACCACACGAGCTGCGAGGTGGGGTTGGCCATCGCGGCGTCCTGGCTCAGCCGGTGGATCATGGCCAGGCCCAGCCCGTTGAGCAGGGCGGTGATCGGCAGCATGAACGGGTCCGCGTAGGGGGCCCGCAGCCGCAGGACCACGTGCAGCACGAGGGTGGCGGCGCCGAAGACGCCCAGCGGCACCCAGGCGGTGGAGTCCAGCGGGGCGTCCGTGCCGATCATGCCCAGCAGGTCCGCCCCCAGGGCGATGGCCAGGGCGGCCAGCAGCAGGACCAGTTCGATGTTCCGGCGCGGGCGTGCGGGGGAGATCACCTCGGTCACGGGGCCTCACCTCCCGTCGCGCTCGGGGACGACGCCGGGCTCGTCGGCGCGGCGGAGCCGGACGCGTCCGAGGGGCGGGCGGAGGACGACGACGGCGTCGTGCTCGGCCGGGCCCGCTCGGAGGGCTCACCGGCGGGGGCGGGGGCGTCCGGGTGCAGCGAGTCGCGCAGCTCGGCGACGATCTGCTCCGCGTGGTCCACGTCCCGGGCGGGCATGCCGGCGTTCACGCGGTCGCGTGCGTACGCGGGCAGCGCGTCCACCGGGAGGTCGGTCTGCCGGTCCACGTGGGACAGCTCGAGCGGGCCCAGCCGCTGGGAGACGCCCTTGAACACGGCGATCCGGCCGTCGTTGGCCCCCACGTAGTACTGCGTCTGGGTCCACAGGTAGCCCCACACGGCCACGGCCGCGAGGGTGAGGGCGAGCAGCGTGGTGAACACGGGGATGAACCAGCCGCGGCGGTACTGCACCGGGCGGTCGTCCTTCCCACGCCGCCGACGCGCGGCCCCGTCCTCGGAGCCGCCGGCGGGCCCGGAGGTCACCGGGGACGGGGTGGCGGCCGTGGTCGACGCCTCGGCGGCCTCGTCGGACGGGCGGTCGGCGGCGGTGGCGGCCGGTGTGGCGGCGGCGGAGGAGCCGGCCGCGGCCGCGGTGCCGCTCGGCGCGGCGGGCGGGGCGGACGCGTCCGGACGCGGGGCGGCGTCGGCGGCGGGGCCCGGCCCGTCGGTGAGGACGGCCGCGGTGCGCCGGGGACGGTTCTCCGGCACGGGCGTCTCGCCGAGCAGGGCGGCGGCGCGGCGGCGCGTGGAGCTGCGCGTGACCACGGGGATGCGATCGGTCTTCACGGCGTTGGAGGCCGCGCCGACGAGCAGGTGGGGCCGTGCGTCGAGGTCCTCGCGCAGCAGCAGGCCGGAGACCGGGCCGACCTCGGGCGGGTGGGCCGCGGCCAGGGCCTGCTCGGACAGGTGGACGTCCGGGACGGGGGCCAGCTCCTCCGCCGTGCCCTCCGCGATCTCGAACGCCACCACGGTCACGTTGTCCGGGGCGCCGCCCTTGAGGGTGAGGTCCACAAGGGTGTCGACGGCCTGGTTGAGAGCCTCCGAGTCCCGCAGCACCTCGTGGATCTTCTCGGGGGAGACCACGTCCGTGAGGCCGTCCGAGCAGAACAGCCAGCGCTCTCCGGGGGCGACGGGCACCTCGAACACATCCAGCTCGGGGGAGGCGTCCACGTCGCCGAGCACGCGCATGAGCACGTTCTTGTTCGGATGGAACGGGGCCTCCCCGGCCTCGAGGCGCCCCTCGTCCACGAGCTTCTGCACGAACGTGTGGTCCGTGGTGACCTGGCAGAACTCGCCGTCCGCGAGCCGGTAGGCCCGGGAGTCGCCGATGTGCGCCATGTGCAGCGTGGTCCCCGCGAGCAGGCCGGCGGTGCACGTGGTGCCCATGCCGGCGAGCTTGGGGTTGGCGTGCACCAGCTCGTTGAGGATCAGGTTGGCGTTCTGGATCTCGTCCGGCAGCACCGTGGCCGGGTCCTCGTAGCCCACCGCATCCAGCGGGGCCAGGTCCAGCACCGTGGACGCGCTCGCCACGTCGCCGCCCACGTGCCCGCCCATGCCGTCCGCGAGCACGGCCAGATGACGGCCCACGTAGGCGGAGTCGTCGTTCTTGGCACGGACGCGGCCGACGTCGGAGCGGGCGGCGTAGCGGAGGACGAGGGTCATGGGTCAGGCCTCGAGCTCCATGACGGTCTTGCCGATGCGGATGGCCGTGCCGGGGCCCACGGGCAGCGCGCGGGTCACGGGGGCGCCGTTCACGTAGGTGCCGTTCGTGGAGCCGAGGTCCTCGAGGAACCAGCGGGTGCCCTGCGGGAACAGCCGGGCGTGGCGGCCGGAGGCGTAGTCGTCCACGAGCACCAGGTCGGCGTCCTGGGCGCGGCCCATCAGCAGGGGACGGCCCTCCAGGGCGATGGTCTGCCCGGCCTTCGGACCCTCGACCACCCGCAGCGTGCGGGACAGCCGCGGGGCCGGCGTCGTCGGCGCGGACGCGGCGGGGGACGGCGTCGACGCGGGCGCGGGTCGGTCGGCCGCGGACGAGCCCGCCCCGGCGACCCCGGCCGCGGGCACCGCGGTGACCAGGCCGGCGTCGCGCTGGGCCTGCTGGAGGCGTGTCTTGTTGCGTCGGCCGACCACGAGGTCGCGGCCCTGCGCCATGACGATGGAGATGATCAGCACCCACAGGGCCAGCAGCAGGCCCATGCGGAGCACGGCGACGGCGAGCTCGCTCATGCGCGGCCCCCCGTCCCGCCGAAGAACAGCAGCTCGGTCTGGCCGACGGTCACCACGTCCCCGTCGCGCAGGGTGACGGAGCCGTCCACGCGGCGGCCGTTGACGAGCACGCCGTTGCGGCTGCCCAGGTCCAGGAGCGTGACCGTGGAGCCGACGGTGAGCAGGCGCAGGTGTTCGCGGGACACCGAGGAGTCCGGGATCACGAGGTCGGCACGCTCGGCCGAGCGGCCGAGGATGAGGTCGTCCCCGTCCAGGGGGAGCATGCGGCCGTCCAGCTCGAGGGCCGGCCCGGCGGGATCGGTCACGGGGCGGCCCATCACGACGGTCGGCTGGTCGGCATGGGCGGGGGCGGCGGGCGCGGTCGGGGCGGCGGCCCGGCGGGGCGCCGGACGGGGCCCGACGCGCGGGGCGGGGGAGGGCTTGCGGGGCGCGGCCGCCGGCAGGTCCTCGACCAGTCGGTCCGGCGCCGCGGCCGAGGCTCCCGGGCCGTGGGCGGTGGCGGGCGAGGCGCCGTCGTCGTGGGGGGCCGGGGCGGTGAGCGAGCCGTCGTCCAGGCGGGTGACGACGCGCAGGTCCCCGGCGCGCACGTCCGCGTCCGGGTGGAAGGCGACCCGGACCGTGCCGGGCAGCGCATAGCCCTGGGAGTCGGCGTGGCGGATGACCTCGTCGCACAGCTCGCTGGCGAGGGTGGACCCCCACGAGCGGGCGCGCTCGAAGTCGGCGGGGGAGAAGTGGACCACGTAGCTGTTGGGCGCGACCGTGTGGCCCTCGGACAGCGCGAACGACTCGTCGTCCATCGCCTGTCGCAGGGCCGAGGCGATCTCCACCGGCTTGACCGCCCGCGGACCGCCGGCCGAGAAGGCCGAGCGCACGGCCCGCTCCAGGCCGCGTTCGAGGTTGTCCAGAAGTCCCACGACGGGGCCCCTTTCCACAGTTGTCCGTCCCGATACTACGGGCCGGGCTGGGAGACCGCCGAGAACAGCGGGATTCTGCGGGGTGGAGCGCGGGTGGGAGAGGTGCCGGAGGGGCGAGCTGCCGGCGTGGCGGGGACGCGGGGGTGGGCGTCGGGGCCGATTTGCACGCCCGGGCGGGCGGGGGTTAGAGTATTCCTCGCTGCCTGTGACGGTCGCCGGATGCCCGGAGCCGAGAGCAGGAAGCCGCTCGCGCGAGTGGCGGAATTGGTAGACGCGCTGGCTTCAGGTGCCAGTGTTCGCAAGGACGTGGGGGTTCAAGTCCCCCCTCGCGCACCGAGGACGAAGGCCCCGGAACCGTGTGGTTCCGGGGCCTTCGGCGTTCCCGGGCTGGTCCCACTCGCCCGTTGGGGGCGGTTTCGGGCGGTATCCACGCCGAATACCGCCCGAAACCGCCCCCAAACGCCGCGGGGTGGGCCGGGTGCGGGGCCGCGCGCCCGACGCCGGCCCTCACGGCTTGACGCACACCACCGGGACGCGCGCCTCGAGGATGATCTGCTGCGCGGCCGATCCCAGCAGCAGCTTGCCCACGGGGGAGCGGTGCTTCACGCCCACGACGATCCGGCTCGCGCCCACGCGCTCGGCGTGCTCGAGCAGGTCGCCGACGGCGTCCCGGCCGCGCTCCTGGGCGTGCGCCACGGACGCGACGACGCCGGCCTCGCGCGCCTCCGCCTCGTCCGGCTCGGTCCCGTCGAGGGAGAACCAGACCACGTCCTCTCCGCGCAGGGCCGCCTCGGCCAGGGCGGCCCGCCAGGCCGCGGCGCTCTCGGGGGTGCTGGTTCCGGTGCTGATGATCGTCATGGGGACCACTGTGCGTCATGGACGCGGCCCCCGTCACCACCCGGGCCGATTGTCGTCGGCGACTCTGCGGACGCGGAGCGCACGCAGCCTCGTCGCGCTGTTACGGTGACCTCCACCACTCGCACCTGTCCCCGGCGCCACTCCCTGGCGGCGGGGTGTCTCTGTTAGGAACCGCCATGTCCTCCACCTCCCCCGACGGCCCCCCGCGCCGACGCACGGGGATCGGCCGGATCGTCTTCAGCGTGATCGCGGTGCTCACCGTGCTCGCGGCCTCCGCCTTCTCCATCCGCTCGGCCTCGGGAGGCAACGACATCCGCACCAACCTGACCCTCATCGCTCCCGCGGCCGCCGGCGGCGGCTGGGACTCGTTCCAGCGCGAGCTGCAGCAGACCATGCGCGTCAACGGGCTCGTGAACAACGTCCAGGTTGTCAACATCCCCGGCGCCGGTGGCACCATCGCCCTCGGTCAGCTGACCACGCTCGAGGACGCGAACAACCTCATGGTGGGCGGCACCGGCCAGATCGCCGCCCACGCGGCCCGTGGCACCGGCCCCGAGCTCTCCCAGGTCACCGCGGTCAGCCGCGTCGTCGAGGAGTACAGCCTCGTGGTGGTCCCGGCGGACTCGCCGTACCAGAGCATGGACGACCTGGTGACCGCCTGGCGCGCCGATCCCGCCCACGTGGCGTGGACCGGCGGCGGCTCCTTCGACCAGCTCGTCATGGCGGACATCGCCCGCACGGCCGACGTGCCGGTCGCGGACACCACCTACATCCCGTCCGACGGCGGCGGTGAGGCCATCCAGGCCCTGCTCAACGGCACCGCCCAGGCCTCCGCCGGCGGCTTCGCGGACATCTACCCGCAGGTCGAGGCCGGCCGACTGCGCGCCCTCGGCGTGGTGGCGGCCGAGCCGCTGGCCGGCGTCGAGGAGATCCCGACCCTGCGCTCCCAGGGCTACGACGTCACGCTCACCAACTGGCGCGCCCTGTTCGTGCCCCCGGGCGTCTCCGCGGAGGAGCGCACCGAGCTCGAGGCCCTCATCGCCGAGGCGGTCGACACCCCCGAGTGGAAGGAAGCGGTGCAGCGCAACTACTGGAACCCCGTGCCCCTCTCCGGCGCCGAACTCGAGGAGTTCATCGCCGCCGAGAAGGAGCGCATCGGCACGCTGACGGAGGAGATCAAGTGAGCCACGCATCCACCGTCCCCCCCGCCGCCGACGCCCCCTCCCGCTGGGGGCGCGCCGCCGGGCTCTCCGCGCTCGTCATGCCGGCCGTGCTGGCCGCGTTCAGCCTCTACCTGCTGCTGGGATCCCTGGCCATGGACACCGAGGGCGCCGACTTCCCCGGCCCGGACTTCTTCCCGCTGATCCTCGCGGTCGCGGGCCTCGTGATCGCCGCCGCGCTCGCAGTGGAGGTCGTGCGCGTGCGCCAGGCCCCCGAGGGTCAGGCCGACGCGGACGGCGAGGTCGGCCAGGCGGCCGGCCCGCTGACCCTGTTCCACTCGGACTTCGGTGCGCTGGCCTGGTGCTTCCTCGGCTTCCTCGCGTTCGCCGTCCTGCTGCCCTGGCTGGGGTGGATCCTCGCCGGGGCGCTGCTGTTCTGGTGCGTGACGCGCGCGTTCGGCGCCCCGCACCCCGTGTTCGACATCCTCGTCGCCCTGTTCGTCTCCTCGCTGGCCTACCTCGGCTTCGCGGTGGCCCTGGGCCTGACCCTGCCCTCGGGCATCCTGGGAGGTGGCTTCTGACATGGAGACCCTCGGACTCCTCATGGAGGGCTTCGCCGGAGCCCTCACCCCCATGAACCTGCTCTGGGTGGTGCTGGGCTGTCTGCTCGGCACCGCGGTCGGCGTGATGCCTGGACTGGGCTCCTCGATGGCCGTGGCCCTGCTGCTGCCCATGACCTTCGCCCTCGAGCCCACCGCCGCGTTCATCATGTTCTCCGGCGTGTACTTCGGCGGCCTCTTCGGCGACTCCACCATGGCCATCCTCATGAACACCCCCGGCCAGGCCTCGGCCATCGCCTCCACGTTCGAGGGCCACCGCATGGCCCAGGACGGCCGGGCGGCCCAGGCCCTGGCGACGGCGGCGCTCGGCGCCTTCATCGGCGGCATGGTGGCCTCGGTGTGCGTCGTGTTCCTCGCCCCCGTCCTGGCGGAGTTCTCCACGAGCTTCGGGCCCGCGGAGTACTTCGCGCTCGCGCTCTTCGCGTTCGTGGCCACCTCCTCGGTGGTCGCCGACTCGGTGCTGCGCGGCCTGGCCTCCCTGGTGCTGGGACTGGGCATCGCCGTCGTCGGGATCGATGCGGTGACCGGCACCGAGCGCTTCACGATGGGCTCCCCGCAGCTGTTCGACGGCATTCCGCTCGTGACCGTCACGGTGGCGATCCTCGCGCTCGGCGAGGTGTTCCACGTGGCCTCCCGGGTGCGCCGCGAGCACGAGGACCTGCGCATCCGTCGCACCGGCCGGCCGTGGCTGTCGGGCGCCGAGTTCCGCGAGGCCGCCCCGGCGTGGCTGCGCGGCACGGCGATCGGCCTGCCGTTCGGCATCGTGCCGGTGGGCGGCTCCGAGGTGCCGACGTTCCTGGCGTACTCGGCCGAGCGGCGCCTGGACCGGCGCCGGGCGCATCCGCAGTTCGGCCGCGGCGCGATCCGCGGGCTGGCGGCCCCCGAGGCCGCGGGCAACTCGACCACCGGCATGGCGATGGGTGCCCTGCTCACGCTCGGCCTGCCCGTCTCCGCGACGGCGGCCATCATGCTGGCGGCGTTCCGTCAGTACGGGCTGCAGCCCGGCCCGCTGCTGTTCGACCGCAGCCCGGACCTCGTGTGGGCGCTGCTGGCGAGCTTCTTCATCGCGATGATCGTGCTGCTGGCGATCAACCTGCCGTTCGCGCAGCTGTGGGCCAAGCTCCTGCTCATCCCGAAGCACTACCTCTACGCGGGGATCACGCTGTTCTGCGGGCTGGGCATCTACGCCACCACGGGCGCGGTGTTCGACCTGCTGATGCTCCTGGGGATCGGCGTGCTGGGCTTCCTGATGCGGCGGTACGGCTACCCGCTGGCCCCGCTGATGATCGGCATGGTGCTCGGCCCGCTCGCGGAGACCAGCCTGCGCGACGCCCTGCTCAGCTCGGTCGGCGACCCGGCCGTGCTCGCCTCCACCCCCATCACGTGGGTGATCTACGGGATCCTGGCGATCGTGCTGGCGTTCTCCGTGCGGGCCGCCGTCGTGCGCCGGACGCGTCAGGACGTGTGAGCGGAGGAGGGATCCACGTCCCCCGAGGCAACGCGGGTTGAGTTGTCACCGGTGTGCGGCCTCCGCACCCGTGACAACTCAACCCGCGTTTCTGGTGGGCGGCGGCCCCGCTCAGTAGTGGTACGTGTCCGACGGCGCCGTGATCGCGTTGTCCTGGTCCGGGTACCGCGTGGAGCGCACCCCGAACGCGGTGGCCAGCCCGAGGATCTTCTCCGCGCGCGCCTTGCGGGGCAGGTCGGAGCCGTTGCGGATCTCGCCGCCGTCGGCCTCGAAGTCCGCGAGGAACTCGTGGGCCCACGCCAGCTCCTCCTGGGACGGGCTGAGCCCCTCGTTCACGGCCGCGCACTGCTCCGGCGCGAGGCACAGCTTGCCGGTCATGCCGAACTCCGCGGTCACCGCCGTCGCCTCGGCGAGCTTCACGCCGGTGGAGCCCACGGTCGGCCCGTCGATCGCGCCCGGCAGCCCCGTGGCCCGCGCCGCGATCGTGAACTGGGACCGCGTGTACGCCAGCGCCTGCGGCGACTCGCCCAGGCCGGTGTCGCGGCGGAAGTCGCCGATCCCGAAGGCCAGCCGGAACGTGCCCTTCGCGGCGGCGATCGAGTCGATCCGCTGCAGCCCGCGCGCCGTCTCCACGAGCGCCACGACGGGCACCCCGGGCAGCCGCCGGGCGGTCTCGTTCACGTGGTCCGTGGACTCCACCATCGCCAGCACGACGCCGGCCAGGCCGCCCTCGGCGACCGGCCCGCCCAGGTGCGCGGGCAGGGCCGCGGCGAGCGCCTCGACGTCCTGCTCCCACCACCGCGAGCCGTAGCCGTTGAGCCGCACCCAGCCGGTGTGCCCGGAGGTCAGCCAGGCGACGGCGTCCCCGCGGGCCTGGTCCTTGTCCTTGGGGGCCACGGCGTCCTCGATGTCGAGGATGACGATGTCCGCGGCCGAGTCCTCGGCGGGCTGGAACCGTTCGGGCTGGGCGGCGTTGACCAGCAGCCAGGAGCGGGCGAGCTCCGGGTCGATGCGCTGGCCGGGCACGGGCTGGAACGCGGGGGAGGGGGTGATCGCGGCGGGCAGGGTCACGGTCATGAGGGGCTCCTTCACGGGGCTGGGGCGTCGGGCCGACGTCGCGGGCGGGGTGCCTCGCGCGGCGGACGGCCGGGGGCCGGACCAGGTGGGCCCTGAGCGAGCGGCGTCGGTTCGACGCCGAAGGGCGCCGCGGGTGTGCGGCGCGTCCACAGCACAGTACACGCCACCGTGTCCGACGTCACCCGGGTGGGCGTGGATCTCGGCTCAGAAGGGGTGACGGGTGCGGGGGGAGCGCGTAGCGTTCATCGGGGTCCGGACGACGTCGGCCGCGCAATGGGGCGCGGCCCTCCGCGCGTCGGTCGGGCCGCGACACATCCCTGCCCACCGGACCACGAGGACGCTCAATGACGAGGATCCCCGCCGAGGACGAGGCCGTGACGGCCCCGTCCTCCCCGCTCGACAACGCCCTGGCCCAGCTCTCCGCCGCCGTGAAGACGCTCGGCTACGACGAGGGCCTGCACCAGATGCTCGCCGCCCCCCGCCGCGAGATGGCCGTCTCCATCCCCCTGCGCCGCGACGACGGCTCCACCGAGGTGCTCCGCGGCTACCGCGTGCAGCACAACTTCTCCCGCGGCCCGGCCAAGGGCGGCGTGCGCTTCAGTCAGGACGTGGACCTGGACGAGGTCCGCGCGCTGGCCATGTGGATGACCTGGAAGTGCGCCCTGTTGGACGTGCCCTATGGCGGCGCCAAGGGCGGGGTGGCCATCGACCCCCGCCAGTACTCGAAGGCCGAGCTCGAGCGCGTCACCCGCCGCTACACCTCCGAGATCCAGCCGATCATCGGCCCCGAGGTGGACATCCCCGCCCCGGACGTGGGCACGGACGAGCAGACCATGGCCTGGATGATGGACACCTACTCGGTGAACGTCGGCCACACCACGCTCGGCGTGGTCACCGGCAAGCCCGTCTCGCTCGGCGGCTCGCTGGGCCGCGCCTCCGCCACCTCGGCGGGCGTGGTCCACGTGGCGCTCGCCGCGCTCGAGCACCTCGGCATCGAGCCGTCGCAGGCGACGGCGGCGGTCCAGGGCTTCGGCAAGGTCGGCGCCGGCACGGTCGAGCTGCTCGAGGCGGCCGGCGTGAAGGTCGTGGCCGTGTCCGACCAGTACGGCGCCGTGCGCGACGACGAGGGCCTGCACTACGACGCCCTGCAGAGGCAGCTCTGGGACACCGGCTCCGTGAAGGACACCCCCGGCACCGCGCCCATGGACGCGGACGAGCTGCTCGAGATGGACGTGGACCTCGTGGTCCCGGCCGCCGTGCAGTCCGTGCTGACCGAGGACAACGCCCCGCGCGTGCGCGCCCGGCTGGTCGTGGAGGGCGCCAACGGCCCCACCACGGGCGAGGCCGACCGCATCCTCTCCGAGAAGGGCGTCCTGGTCGTCCCGGACATCCTGGCCAACGCCGGCGGCGTGATCGTCTCCTACTTCGAGTGGGTCCAGGCGAACCAGGCCTACTGGTGGAGCCGCGAGGAGGTGGACGAGCGCCTGAAGCGGCGCATGGTCGCCGCGTGGCAGGCCGTGCTGGCCACCTCCGAGAGCCGCCGCGTGAGCCTGCGCGAGGCCGCCACCCTGACCGCCGTCCAGCGCGTGGCCGAGGCCCACCGCACCCGCGGCCTCTACCCGTGACGGGGGGCGGCCCCGCCGCCTGACCCCGTCCGGCCGCCCGAGCGCGGCCCCGCTGCCCGCCCGCGGGCCGACGGCCCGGAACCCCCGGAGGTTCCGGGCCGTCGTCGTGGGCGGACTCGTCCCTGATGTGCCCCCGGACCGTGACGTCCGTCTCTATTTCGAATTTTGACGATCAGGCGTGGACGGCCTGCCCGGATGATGTTTGAATTTGAAACAAGTTCGGAGGCCCAGGAGCCATCGCCCCCGCGACGGCCCACCCCGGACACACCAGACAGACCCGCTTCAGAAGGAGCACCCCATGCACGCCATCACCCCCGGAACCTGGAACCTGGACCCCGCGCACTCGGACGTCGACTTCGTCGTCCGCCACGCCGGCATCTCCAAGGTCCGCGGCACCTTCCACGCCGTGGAGGGCCAGCTCGTCATCGCCGAGCAGTTCACCCAGTCCTCCGTCGAGGTGACCGTCGACGTCGCCTCCATCAGCACCAAGAACGAGGGCCGCGACGCCCACCTGCGCTCCGCCGATTTCTTCGACGTGGAGCAGTTCCCCACCATGACCTTCCGCTCCACCGAGGTCCGCGGCGAGCCCGAGGAGTTCACCCTGGTCGGCGAGCTGACGCTGCACGGCGTCACCCAGACCGTGGAGCTCGAGGCTGAGTTCGGCGGCCAGGACAAGGATCCCTTCGGCGTGACCCGCGTGGGCTTCGAGGCCACGGGCGAGATCTCCCGCAAGGACTTCGGCCTGACCTGGAACGCGGCCACCGAGGCCGGCGGCCTCCTGGTCTCGGACAAGGTGAAGCTCGAGATCGGCGCCGCCTTCGTGCTGCCCGAGGCCGACGCCCAGGCCTGAGCCTGAGTCGACCTCGCGCGTCGAGACCGGGTCCCTCGATGAGGGGCCCGGTCTGCTCGTAGGGTGGGGCCCATGATGGCTTCGAAGACCCCGCACCAGAACGTCACGTTCGACCTGCCCACCAAGGACGCCGGCCAGGACGGCGACCGGACGGGCCACGGCTACCTCGCGCTGCCCGCCTCCGGGAAGGGCCCCGGCGTGATCGTGATCCAGGAGTGGTGGGGCCTGGTGGACCACATCAAGGATGTGTGCGACCGCCTCGCCGACCTCGGCTTCGTCGCGCTCGCCCCCGACCTCTACGGCGGCTGGATCGCCCACGACGGCGACGAGGCCGGCGAGATGATGCAGAACCTGCCCGCCGAGGAGGGCGCCCGCCAGCTGGCCGGCGCCGTCGACTGGCTGCTCGCCCGGGACGAGGTGACCTCGCAGACCGTGGGGGCGATCGGCTTCTGCATGGGCGGCGGCTTCGTGCTCGCCCTCGCGGCCCAGCAGGGCGACAGGGTCTCCGCCGCCGTGCCCTTCTACGGCGTGGGCCAGGGCGTGCCCGGCGACTTCTCCGGCGTCACCGCCGCCGTCCAGGGCCACTACGCCGAGCAGGACGATTCCTTCCCCGTCGAGGACGCGCGGCGGCAGGAGCAGCAGATCCGTGAGGAGTCCGGGGCCGACGTCACGTACTTCTACTACGACGCCCCGCACGCCTTCCACAACGACGAGAACCCCCAGGGCAACTACCGGCCCGAGGCCGCGGCCCTCGCCTGGGATCGCGCGGTCTCCTTCCTGAAGGAGAAGGTCCGCTGAGCGGCTCCCGTGGCGGCCGGGGTGGGAAGTCCCGCGCGAGCAGGGGCGGCCCCGCCCGGTCCACCCGCTTCGGCGGCGGGCGCGGCGTGGCCAAGGGCGTGAAGCCCGCGGGCCGTGCCGGGGGTGAGGGCCGGCGTCGTCCCGCGCCCGCGCCGCCGGCCGACCTGCCCGTCCCGCCCGAGACCCTCTTCCTGGCCACCATCCCCGGGGCCACGCCGTCCACGTGGGTGGAGCGGTTCACCACGCGCCAGCGCACGGTGCAGCTCGTCAACCACGACGACGCCGCCCAGCTGGCCCACCTCGCCCACGACGACGCCGGTCAGCCCCGCCACTTCCTGCCGCAGCTGGGCTACGTGCGGCGCCGACGCGACGTGTCCGCCGAGGAGTTCCTCCGCGCCGGCGGCGTCGAGCCGCGGCACGTGCACCTCGTGGGCGTGTACTCCGAGCTGCCGGTGATGTGCGTGGGCAGGGACCACCTGCTCGCCGCGTGGGACGTGGACGCGGACGGCCCCGTGCCGCCCGCCGAGCTCGACCCGGACGAGGAGCTGGATCCCGCCCGCTTCGCCCCGGCCCCCAGCGCAGAGCCGATGGACGCCGCCGAGCCGCCCGGCGCGGGCGAGCGGATGGCCCTGGAGATCGCCGCGTCCGGCGCCGGCCACGTCGTGCTGCCGATGTCCGTGGCCCGCATGTTCGGCCGCAAGGACGTGATCGTGCTGCCGCTGGCCTCCACCCTCGACGACACCGTGGGCCTGTCCCGCGCCGACCGCGAGGCCGCTGCCACGCGGTCCGCGCTCGCGGACGAGCAGGCGCGGGCCGAGGCGGAGGCGGGCGCCGCCGTCGTCGTCGACGGGCCGGATCCCGCGCGCCACGGCGACGACGACGCCCGCCACCCCGGCTGGGACGTCGCCCTGGCCTGGCTCAAGGCGGCCGACTCGGAGCTCGTGCAGGCGTTCGTGGGGGTGGCGCGCGGGCGGCGGGGCGCCAGCTCGCGCTGAGGGCGGGCGCCCGGACGTCGGGGCACGGATCGGGGGCGAGGTCATCAGCCGGACGCGCCGGGACGCGCCCCGGCGGGCCTGCCTATGCTCGGAATGACCCGCATCACACCAAGGAGGGCGCATGTCCGAGCATCAGCAGCACGTCGGTCGCCGGGACCCCCGGATCAGCGACGAGGCCATCGAGCGGGGCCGCCGCGCCCACGAGCTCGACCGCGCGCACGTGTTCCACTCGTGGAGCGCGCAGCGCGATCTGAATCCGATGACCATCCTCGACGCCGAGGGGTCGTGGGTGTGGGACGGCGAGGGTCGGCCCATGGTCGACTTCAGCGGGCAGCTCGTCTTCACGAACGTCGGCCACCGCCACCCGAAGATCGTGGCCGCGATCCGCGAACAGGCCGAGACGCTCGCCACCGTGGCCCCGCAGCACGTCAACGACGCCCGGTCCGAGGCGGCCCGGCTGATCACGGAGCGGCTGCCGGAGTCCATCAACCACGTGTTCTTCACGAACGCGGGCGCGGAGGCCAACGAGCACGCGGTGCGGATGGCACGCCTGCACACGGGCCGGCACAAGGTGCTCTCCGCGTACCTCTCGTACCACGGCGCCACGCGCCTGACGGCGAACCTGACCGGCTCCCTGCGGCGCGTGGGCTCGGACTCGGCGTCCGACGGCGTCGTGCACTTCCAGCCCGCGTACACGTACCGCTCCGCGTTCGGCTCGGAGAGCGACGAGCAGGAGGCCGAGAGCGCGCTGGCCCACCTGCGCGACGTGATCGAGCTCGAGGGCCCCTCCACCGTGGCCGCCGTGATCCTCGAGGCCGTCCCCGGCACCGCGGGCATCTTCCTGCCGCCGCCCGGCTACATGGCCGGCGTCAAGGAGCTGTGCCGTGAGCACGGGATCCTGCTGATCATCGACGAGGTCATGGTCGGCTTCGGCCGCGTGGGCGAGTGGTTCGGCCACCAGCTGACGGGCGTCACCCCGGACATCGTCACGTTCGCCAAGGGGGTCAACTCCGGGTATGTGCCGTTGGGCGGCGTCGCCATGAGCGACGACGTCTACGAGAGCTTCGCGACCACGCCCTACCCCGGCGGCCTGACCTACTCGGGCCACCCCCTCGCGTGCGCGGCCGCCGTCGCCGCGATCACCGCGATGGAGGAGGAGGGCATGGTCGCCCACGCGAAGCGCATCGGCGAGGAGGTCATCGGGCCGCGCCTGGCCGAGATCGCCGCGGCCCATCCGAGCGTGGGCGACGTGCGCGGCGCCGGCGCGTTCTGGGCCGTCGAGCTGGTGAAGGACCGGCAGACCCGGGAGCGGCTGGCCCCGCTCGGTCAGGTCGCGCCCGTGATGGGGCGGATGATGGCCGAGGCCAAGGACCGCGGGCTGCTGCTGTTCATGGCCGAGAACCGGTTCCACCTGTGCCCGCCGCTGAACATCTCGGACGAGGACCTGCGCTTCGGCCTCGACGTGCTCGACCAGGTCCTCGCCCTCGCCGACGAGGAGGTCGCGGCCGGCTGACGGGACCCGCCCCCCAGCCCCGCCCGGCCCCGCCCCAGTCCGCCCACCCCGCGTTTTCGAACGTGAAATGGGGGTTCTCAGCGCTTTCGGTCGTGAGATTGGCCCTATCTCACGACCGAAAGTGCGCGTGGCGCGGGGATGCGCGAGGCGGGGCGCCCGGGGCCGGGGTCAGCCGAGCCGGCCGGCCTCCGAGGCCTCGAACTGCTCCTCGTCCTCGGGCACCGGCTCGGTGCCGCGGGCGCGGGCGATCGCCGTCATGAGGTGGTACACCACCAGGGCGGCGACCGTGCCGAGCGTGATGCCGCCGAACACGAGCCCGCCGACCACGAGCTGGGGGTCGGCGATCGCGATGATCAGGCCCGCACCCGCCGTCATGAGGTTCACGGTGTTGGAGAAGTCCACGCGGTTCTGCACCCAGATGCGCACGCCCATCATGCCGATCATCCCGTAGAGGATGATGCCCGCGCCGCCGGCCACCCCGGCCGGGATGGTGGCGACGGCGGCCCCGAACTTCGGCAGGAACGCGAGGGCGATCGCGGTCAGGCCGGCCACCCAGTACGCCGCCGTCGAGTAGACGCGCGAGCTGGCCATCACGCCGATGTTCTCCGCATACGTGGTGGTGCCGACGCCGCCGCCCGCGCCGGAGAGCATGGTGGACAGGCCGTCCGCGATCAGGGCACGGCCGGTGAGCGGGTCCAGGTCGCGCCTGGTCATCAGCCCGACGGTCCTGACATGGCCGATGTTCTCCGCGACCAGCACGAGCACGACGGGCAGGAACAGGGGCAGCAGGTCCCAGCGCAGCTCCGGGCCGTGGAAGGGCGGCAGCCCGATCCAGGCGGCCTCCCCGACGGCGGCGAAGTCCACCTGGCCCTGCGCGAGGGCCAGCACGTAGCCCACCACGATGCCCACGAGGATGGACAGGCGGCCCAGGAGCCCCCGGAACGTCACGGCCGTGAGCACCACCGCCAGGGCCGTGCCGAACGTGGTGACCGGCACCTCCTGCATGGCCGTCGTCGTGGCGCCGGCGAGGTTGAGGCCGATCAGGGCCACGATCGTGCCCATCACCGCCGGCGGCATGAGCGCGTGGATCCACCCGGTGCCGGCGCGGTGCACGATCGCGCCGATCACCGTGAGCAGCAGGCCCGTCACCAGGATGCCGCCGAGCGCGGCCCCCGTGCCGCCGATCGCGGCGGCGGCCGTCAGGGGTGCGATGAACGCGAACGAGCTGCCCAGGTACGAGGGCAGGCGGTTGCCCGTGATGACCAGGAAGAGCAGGGTGCCCAGGCCGGAGAAGAGCAGCGCCGTCGTCGCGGGCATGCCGGTCAGGGCGGGCACGAGCACGGTGGCGCCGAACATGGCCATCACGTGCTGCACGCCGATGCCCACGGTCCGGGGCCAGCTCAGCCGCTCGTCCGGGGCGACGACGGTGCCCGGGGTGATGGTGCGGCCGTCGCCGTGGAGGCGCCAGCCGGGGCCGCGCGAGGGCCGGGTGGGGGTGGGGGACATGGCCGCCTGCCGAGGGGTCGGGGATGGGGGTGTCGGGCGTTTCTCGGGGGCCTGGAAGCCTGAGCACAGCCCCGGTTCCGCGCCGGTGATTAGGGTACCGTGGGGCGCGTGGCTCAGTACTGTGGTGTGATCGGAGAGGCGCTCGTCGACGTCGTGGTCTCGGACACCGCGACCCCCCGCGTGCACGTCGGGGGCAGCCCCCTGAACGTGGCCGTGGGCCTGAGTCGGCTGGAGCGGCCCGTCCTGTTCGCCGGCCGCCTCGGCCGCGATGCGCACGGGGACATGATCGCCTCGCACCTGCGGGAGAACGGCGTGCGCTGCCTGCTCGAGCCGGATGCCGCCGCCACCTCCGTGGCCACCGCCCGCCTGGACCCCACGGGCGCCGCCAGCTATGAGTTCGAGCTGGACTGGACGCTGCCGCCCGCCGCCGCGCTCGCCCGGGACTTCGACGACGCCGCCGGCGGCCCGCTGCACCACATGCATGCCGGCTCCATCGCCACCATGCTCGCCCCCGGCGACGCCGAGGTGATGGCCCTGCTCGAGCGGATCTCCGCGGTCACGACCATCAGCTACGACCCCAACGTGCGGCCCACGATCGTGCCGGACCGGGCGTTCGCCCGCGCCCGCGCGGAGGAGTCCGTGCGGCTGGCGGACGTGGTGCACGCCTCGGACGAGGACATCGCGTGGCTGTACCCGGACCGCCCGCTGCGCGAGTCGCTGCAGGCGTGGCAGCAGATGGGCCCGGCGTTCGTGGTGATGACCCGCGGCGCCGAGGACATCGTGGCCGTCACCGCGCACGGCGTGGTGGAGCGCCCGATCGTGCCCGTGGACGTCGCGGACACCGTGGGCGCCGGCGACTCGTTCACCGCCGCCCTGCTCGCCGCCCTCGACGACCGCTCCCTGCTCGGCGCCGCGAACCGCGGCCGCCTGCACGCGATGGACCCGGCCGACGTCGAGTCGGTGCTGATCTACGCCTCCCGCGCGTCGGCGATCACGGCCTCCCGCCCGGGGGCGGACCCGCCCACGCGGGCCGAGCTGGCGGACTGACCCCACGCCCTCCCGTCCCCGCACGAATCTGTTGCGCATCCGACCCTTCCGGCGGGCGGGGACGCCCCCAGAAGGGTCAGAGACGCAGACGATCCCGGCCGCCTCAGAGCAGGCCCAGCCCTCGCACGGCGTCGCGCTCGGCCTCCAGCTCGGCGACGGTCGCGGCCAGCCGCCCGCCCTCACCCGGCAGCACGGACTCGTCCGGCTCCAGCCCCGGCACGATCCGCCACGCGGTGCCGCCGTCGGAGGTCACGGGGAACGAGCTGATCAGCCCCTCCGGCACCCCGTAGGAGCCGTCCGAGACCACCGCGGCCGACGTCCGGCGCGGCGCACCGTCCGCGTCCACACCGGTGCCGAGGGTCCAGTCGCGCATGTGATCGATCGCCGCGGACGCCGCCGACGCCGCCGAGCTCGCCCCGCGCACCTCGATGATCTCCGCGCCCCGCCTCGCCACGCGCGGCACGAACTCCTCGCTCGCCCACACCGGGTCCACCACCTCGAGCGCCGGCCGCCACGTCCCGTCCACCCGCACGCGGGCGTGGGTGAGGTCCGGGAACTGGGTGGCGGAGTGGTTGCCCCAGATCGTCACGCCGGACACGTCCGTCACCGCGACGCCGGCCCGCGCGGCCAACTGCGCCACGGCCCGGTTGTGGTCCAGCCGGGTCAGCGCCGTGAAGCGCGCGGCCGGCACGTCCGGGGCGTGGGCGGCGGCGATCAGCGCGTTGGTGTTGGCCGGGTTCCCGACGACGACGACCCGCACGTCCTGCGCCGCGTGGTCGTTGATCGCCCGGCCCTGAGGCCCGAAGATCCCGCCGTTCGCCTCGAGCAGGTCGCCGCGCTCCATGCCCTTCGTGCGCGGCCGCGCGCCGACGAGCAGCGCGTGCTGGACCCCGTCGAAGGCGCGGGCCGGGTCGTCCGTGACCTCCACGTCGGCCAGCAGCGGGAAGGCCGCGTCGGCGAGCTCCATGGCGGTGCCCTCCGCGGCGCCCAGGGCGGCCGGGATCTCGAGCAGGCGCAGCCGGACCGGGGTGTCCGGGCCGAGCATCCCGCCGGCGGCGATGCGGAAGAGCAGCGCGTAGCCGATGTTGCCGGCGGCGCCGGTGACGGTGACCGTGCGGGGCGTCGTCGACGCGGGGTCCGGGGCGGTGTCCTGTGCGGTGGTCTGCTGTGCGGTGTCCACGCCCCCATCGTGCCCCCGCTCGCCCGCGGAGGACACCCCGGCCCGCCGCACGGCCCCGGCCTAGACTGAGCGCATGCCCGCCCTGCCCCTGCCCTCGCGCCGTCCGCGGATGATCGCGACGGACCTGGACGGCACCATCATCGGGTACCGGCACACGCGGTCGGGGCGCCTGAGCCCGCGCACCATCGCGGCGCTGCGGGACGCCCACGACGCCGGCGTCGAGGTGGTGTTCGTGACCGGCCGTCCCCTCCGCTGGCTCGGCCCGCTGAGCGCGCAGCTCGGCCCCGTCGGCCCGGTGATCTGCTCCAACGGCGCCGTCCTCGTGGACACCGCCACGGACGACGTCCTGATCGCCCACCCCATGCCCGTCGAGGCCGTGTGGACAGCCACGGACCGGCTGCGCGCCCTGGACCGCACCGTGTCCTTCGGCGCCGAGACCCTCGAGGGCTTCTTCTGGGAGCACGCGTTCTCCGAGCGCGCCGAGTTCCGGGCCGAGGTCCACGCGGCGGCCACGCTCGAGGCCGCGCTGCCGGGTCGGCTGGGCGTGGTGAAGCTGCTGGCCCGCTCGGACACCCTGGCCCCGGACGCCTTCCTCGCCGCGGCCCGCGCCGAGCTGGACGAGCTCGTGAGTGCCACGCACTCCGCGCCCGGCATCGCGCTCGTGGAGATGTCCGCCCCGGGCGTGCACAAGGCCGCGACCCTCGCCGAGTTCGCCGCGAGCCGGGGGGTCGCGCCGGTCGACGTCGTCGCGTTCGGGGACATGCCCAACGACCTGGAGATGCTCCAGTGGGCTGGTCTCGGCCTGGCCGTGGCCTCGGGCCATCCGTCGCTGCTGGCCGCGGCGGACGGCGTGGTCGGGGCGTGCGACGACGACGGGGTGGCCGCCACCGTCGAACGCCTGCTGGAGCTGCCCACGGACTGAGCCGCGGGCCGCCCCCGGCGGGTCAGAGGAACTCGTTCGGGTCGAACGCCTCGACGTCGATCACGCGCAGGCGCGGCAGGGACGAGTCGAACGCGCCCACCGCGTGCTCCAGGTCGAAGAACTCGACCCCGGGGATGCGGCGCAGCTCGTGGGAGAGGAACTCCTCGAAGCCCATGATCCCGGTGCGTCGGCCCGGCGTGGCCGCGAGGTCGGTGAGCTGGGGGGCGAAGTCGGCGTCGTGGCTGACGAGGATGACGTCGTCCTCCCGGCCCAGCAGCGCCTCCGCGGTGCGCTGGATGCCGATGTCCACGACCTTGCCCTCGCCCCGCAGCATGATCGGCTGGAAGCCGAGGGCGGTGAGCGCCTGGACGAACGGGATGGGGATCTCACCGTCGATGGCGAGGAAGAACAGGCCCTTGACCGGCTGGTCCCAGCGGTCCTCGAGGTAGCCGAGCAGGCGCTTCCAGCGTGGCCGCTCGTCGGGCTGGGGGCGCCGCTGCAGGATGGACGTGCCGAGGGTGGCGTCGATGTTCTCGCCGTCGATCAGCAGGTAGGTGGTTCGCTCGCTCACGCTCTCGAGGCTACCCGCTGGGGTGGACGTCGGTCAGCGCGCGCGGTCGAACGGGGCCGTCAGCAGGCGGACGACGCCCTCCAGCGGCCCCGCGCGGAACGGGCCGATACGCACGACGGCCCGCCACAGCAGCGGCAGCAGCAGCGCGCCGGCCACCAGCACGGCCAGGGTGAACCACGTGTCGTCCGCGCCGGTGGCGCTGCGCCACGGCCCGGGTCCGAGCCGCCGCACCCAGCCGAGGTACCACAGGTGCGCCACGTACACGGACAGCGTCATCGCGCCGGGCACGGCCAGCAGCCCGGCCCGCCGCGGCGCCAGGGCCGCGCACGCGCCGAGCACGATCAGCACGAGGCCCGTGTCCAGCAGGGCCTCCGCCGGGGTCGCCGTGTAGGGCACGGGGGCGGCGCCGGTCTGCGTCCGGGACAGGGCGAGCACGACGCCGGCCAGCGCGATCCCCCCGGCCGCCCAGGCGAGCCCCGTGAGCCGTGCGCGCCGGGCCGGGGCCGCCGTCGTCGTGCCGTGGACGGTGGCGACCAGCACCGCCCCCAGCAGCGCCCACGCGAGGAACAGGGGGAGACGGTACGGGCCGTCCGTGAGGAACGCGGAGACCCACGGGGTCAGCGTCGCGCGGCTCAGCCCGAGGGCCTGAGCGAGGGGGACGAGCCGGTCGACGACGTCGGCCGTCGGTGTGGCGGCGAGCAGGAGGCCGCCTCCGCCGGCCAGGACGGCGAGCACGAGGTGCGCGGCGAGGGGGAGGGCGGCCAGCAGCGCCATGATCACTGTGAGCACGGCCAGGTGTGCCAGCACGTTCACGACGGCTGCCCCGAAGTGCCCGGCCAGCCACACCGCCCCGCACAGGGCGGCCGCCCGCACGAGCGCGCGAGGCACGGCCCGGCCACGGCCCAGCCACTCCGCCTCGAGGCGCGCGCCCACGCCCACGAGCGCCGCGAACAGGGGCGCGGTGAGGTACTCGGAGAGGTGGAGCACCCCGCCCGGGCCGCCGGTGGGCGCCGTGTGGGCGACCATCATCGAGACCAGGGCCAGGCCGCGCGCGACGTCCACCCAGACCAGGCGGCTGCGTGCGGTGTGGGTGGCGGCGGGGACGTGGGACGAGCGGGCGGACACGGCGACCTCCGGGGTGGGGGACTCAGTCCAGGACGCGGGTCAGGTCGGCATCCTCGTAGCGGACCGGCTTCGAGCCGGTGACGAGCTTGTGGCCGAGCCACAGCGCGAGGAACAGGGGCAGGCCGATGTAGGCGCTGGCCACGGCCACGAGGTCTACGTCGCCCATGAACGCCTGGTAGTTCTGGCCGAGGATCACGACGGCGCACATGACCAGCGCGACGATCGGGCCCAGGGGGAACAGGAAGGCGCGGTAGGGCAGATCCTTCGGATCGTGGCCCTGCGCGACGTAGGCCTGCCGGAACCGGTAGTGGCTCCAGGCGATGCCCATCCACACGATGAACCCGGCCAGGCCCGAGGCGGAGACGAGCCACACGTAGGCGGCGCCGTCCCCGATGAACGTGGTCAGGAAGCACGCCGCGCCCACCGCGGTGGTGGCGTAGAGGGCGTTCATGGGCACGCCGCGCCGGTTCACCTTCGCCAGGAAGCGCGGGGCCTTCCCGGAGTCGGCCAGGGCCCAGAGCATGCGGGTGGAGGCGTACAGGCCCGAGTTGCCCGCGGAGAGGATGGCCGTGAGGATCACGGCGTTCATCACGGAGGCGGCGGCGAGCACGCCCGCGTTCTCGAAGACGAGCGTGAACGGGGAGATCGAGATGTCCTCGACGTCGCTGCCCAGCAGGTGGGGGCTGGTGTAGGGGATGAGGAAGCCGACGACGGTGATCGCACCGACGTAGAAGAGCAGGATGCGCACGAACACGGTGCGGATCGCCTTGGGCACGTTCTTCTCCGGGTCCTCGGCCTCGCCCGCGGCCACGCCGACCAGCTCGGTGCCCTGGAAGGAGAAGCCGGCCACCATGAAGATCGCCAGGATGCCGGCGCCGCCGCCCACGAAGGGGGCCTCGCCGTCGGTCCAGTTGTGGAAGCCGGGGGAGGAGCCGCCGAGGATGCCGACGATCATCAGGACGCCGAGCACCAGGAAGATCACCACGGTGGCGACCTTGATGAGCGAGAACCAGAACTCGCTCTCGCCGTAGGCGCGCGTGGAGAGGGCGTTGAGGCCGAAGAGCAGCGCGAGGAAGGTCGCGGACCAGATCCACGAGGGCACGTCCGGGAGCCAGTACCGCATGATCAGGGCCGCCGCGACGAGCTCGGCGGCCACCGTGATCGCCCAGTTGTACCAGTAGTTCCAGCCGATGGCGAAGCCGAACGAGGGGCTCACGAAGCGGGTCGAGTACTCCTCGAACGCGCCGGAGACCGGCAGGTACGTGGACATCTCACCGAGCGACTGCATCAGCAGGAACACCATGAAGCCGATGGCCACGTAGGCCGCAAGGGCGCCACCGGGGCCGGCGGTCGCGATGGTGTTGCCCGAGGCCACGAACAGGCCCGTGCCGATGGCGCCGCCCATCGCGATCATCGTCAGGTGCCGGGATTTGAGGGTGCGCCGCAGGGAGCCGCCCTCGGGGGTGATGTGGGCGGCGGAGGCGGGCGGCGTCGACGGGGACGTCCGGGGTGCGCTGTTGTCCACGGTGGCCTTTCGGTGGAGGAGCGGTCGGACGCGCGTCGAAGGCCGCGGCGTCCCACCCTGCTGCACGGTGGTAGAAGGGTATCCCGGCCGGGCGCGTCCGTCAGACGGCGGGGACGAGTTCGGCGCGCAGCGCCGCCGTGAACGCGTCCACGTCCTCCTCGGTCGTGTCGAAGCCGCACACCCAGCGCACCTCGCGGCGCGCCGCGTCCCAGTCGTAGAACCGGAAGCGGGCGCGCAGCCGGTCGGCCACGCCCTCGGGCAGGACGGCGAACACGGCGTTGGCGTCCGTGGCCTGCGTGAACTCGACGCCGGCCAGCGAGCCGTCGGCGACCCCCGCCTCGATGCCGGCGCGCAGCCGGGCGGCCATGGCGTTGGCGTGGCGGGCGGAGCGCAGGTACAGGTCGCCGTCGAACAGCGCGAGCAGCTGCGCCGAGACGAAGCGCATCTTCGAGGCCAGCTGCATCTGGTTCTTGCGCAGGTACACGAGGCCGTCCGCGGCGTCCGGGTCGAGCACGACGACGGCCTCGGCCAGCAGCGCCCCGTTCTTGGTGCCGCCGAGGGAGAGCACGTCCACGCCGACGTCGGTGGTGAAGGCGCGCAGCGGCAGGCCCAGGGAGGCCGCGGCATTGGCGATGCGGGCGCCGTCCATGTAGACGCGCATCCCGTGCTCGTGGGCGTAGTCCGTGATGGCCTTGACCTCGTCCGGGGTGTAGACCGTGCCGAGCTCGGTGGACTGGGTGAGGTAGACGACCAGGGGCTGGGCGCGGTGCTCGTCACCCCAGCCCCAGGCCTCGGCGGCGATCAGCTCGGGGGTGAGCTTGCCGTCGTCGGTGGCCACGGGCAGCAGCTTGATGCCGGCGGACTTCTCGGGCGCGCCGCCCTCGTCCACGTGGATGTGCGCGGTGTCCGCGCAGATCACCGCGCCCCAGCGGGGCAGCATGGCCTGGAGCCCGACGACGTTCGCCCCGGTGCCGTTGAACATCGGCCACACGGTGGCGTCCTCGCCGAAGTGCTGGGCCACGACCTCCTGGAGGCGGGCCGTGTACACGTCCTCGCCGTAGGCGACCTGGTGGCCCCCGTTGGCCTCGGCGATCGCCGCGAGCACCTCCGGGTGGACGCCGGAGTAGTTGTCCGAGGCGAAGCCCCGCTCCTGCGGATCGTGGATCCTCTGCATGTCAGTCCGTTCCCTTCTCCTGGAGCGTGAGGACGGCGTCGTTCAGCGCGCCCGCCTCAGCCTCCCACAGTCGCGTGTACTCCTCGGCCAGCCGTGCCTCGAGCCCGGCGAGGGAGGTCACGCGGAACACGACGGCCGCCGAGCGCAGCGGGGTCCCCGCGTCCCGGGCGGCCTTGGCCCAGCCCTGCGCGACCGCGCGGGTCCATGCCTCGCTCGCCGCCTTCACCGCGGCGTAGTTCGCGCCGCCGGCGAGCGGCCGGGTCACCGCCGGGGACGAGACGATCGCGAGGCGACCGGCGGACGAGGCCCGCAGGTCGTCGTCGAGGGCCCGGCTCACGTGCCGCAGCGCCGTGAACGAGGCCTCGAGGGCGCGGTAGTCCTCCTCGGACTGGCCGGCGAGGCCCCCGCCGCCGCGCCAGCCGCCCACCAGGTGGAGCAGGCCGTCGATCCGGGTGCCGCGGGCGTGCAGGTCCTCGACGAGGCCGCGGACGGCGGCCTCGTCCGTGAGGTCCAGGGCCGCGGTCTCGGCGCCGAGCGCGGCGAGGGGGGCGAGCTTCGCGGCGTCGCGCCCGGTCGCGACGACGTGCGCGCCGGCGTCGAGGAGCGTGCGGGCGGCGGCCCGGCCCGAGGCGCTCGTGGCGCCCGCGATCAGGACCGCGCGGTCGGTCAGGGCGGCCACGGGTCAGTCGCCCGTGCCGCGGATCCCGGCGGTGGACTCGATGACGCCGCGCATCTTCTTCTCAAGGGCCTCGAAGAACATGGACAGCGGGAACTCGTCGTCGAGCACGAGGTCGGTGTAGCCCTTGGGCGGGCCGGCGAGCACCTCGCGCGGCAGGCCCTGCGCCCAGACGGAGGCCGGGTGCGGGGTGACCACGGAGGCGACGAGCTCGTAGGCCTGGAGCCAGTGCACGGTCTTGGGGCGGTCGATGGACTCCCAGTAGAGCGTGTCGATGGCGTCGCCCAGCTCGACGACGGCGTCGGCGAGCCGGTCCCAGTCCACGCTGAGCTCGACGTCGCGCCACTGGATCACGTCCTTGCGGTGCAGCCAGGCGAAGAGCAGCTGGCCGCCGAGGCCGTCGTAGTTGCGGACGCGGGAGCCGGTGAGGGCGAAGCGGAAGACCCGGTCGAAGAGGACGGCATGCTGCACGAGCCCGGCGTGGCGGCGGGTCTGCTCCTCGAGCGCGGTGAGCTGCTCGCCGGCGGCGGCGCGCGCCGTGAGGCGGCGCTCGATCGCCACGCACTCGCGGAAGGCGGTCATGTCGCAGCGCATCTCCTCGAGCGTGTAGAGGAAGAAGGGCATGCGCTGCTTGATCATGAACGGGTCGAAGGGCAGATCGCCGCGCATGTGCGTGCGGTCGTGGATGAGGTCCCACATCACGAAGGTGCCCTCGGCGAGCTCCTGGCTGGAGAGCAGTTCGGCGAGCTCGGCCGGGAGCTCGAGTTGGGTGATCTCGGCGGCCGCGGTGACGACCCGGCGGAAGCGGGCGGCCTCGCGGTCCTGGAAGATGGCGCCCCACGTGAAGGTGGGGATCTCGCGCATGGCCACGGTCTCGGGGAAGAGCACGGCCGAGTTCGTGTCGTAGCCGGGGGTGAAGTCGATCAGGCGCAGGGAGACGAAGAGGCGGTTGCCGTAGTCGCCGGCCTCGAGTGCGGCGATGAACTCCGGCCAGATGGTCTCGACGACGAGGGCCTCCACGTGCCGGTCGGGGGAGCCGTTCTGCGTGTACATCGGGAAGACCACGAGGTGCCGGACGCCGTCGACGCGGTGCTCCTGCGGCTGGAAGGCGACGAGGGAGTCCAGGAAGTCGGGCTCGGCGAAGCCGCCGTCGGCCCAGCGGGCGAAGTCGCGGGGCAGGGCGGCGAGGTAGGCGGCGTCGTGCGGGAAGAGCGGGGCGAGCTCCTCGACGGCGGCGACGATGGTCTCCACGTGCTCGCGCGCGGCGGCGTGGTCCGCGGGGTCCGGGATGGAGCCGTCCTTGACCTGCAGGGGCTGGAGGGCGGTGGCGGCGGCCTTGAGGCGGAGCCAGGCCGGGTGGGTCTCGACGGTGCGCGCGTCGGCCGGGGTCTCCGGGACGACGACGTCGGTCCGGGCGGGCTGCAGAGCGGTGGACATGGAACCCCTCCTGAGGTCGAATCGCCGGAAAATATCCGGTGACGCGGATCACTTGCCGGAAGGGTTCCATGCGGGCACGGGGCTGTCAACCCGGCGGCCGGGGCCGGCTGATAGCGTGCCGCGCATGGACGACCCTGTCGATACGCGGCTCGCGGCCGCCGTCTCCCATGACCCGCGCGCCACGCTCGCCCAGCTCTCCGAGCGGGTCGGCCTGTCGACGTCCGCGGTGCAGGCGCGCCTGCGCCGGCTCGAGAGCACGGGCGTGATCACGGGCTACCGCGCGTTGCTCGACCCCGAGGCCGTGGGCAAGCCGCTCTCCGCCTTCATCGAGATCAGCCCGCTGGACCCGCGTCAGCCCGACGACGCCCCCGAGCTCCTCGAGTCCATCGCGGCGATCGAGGCGTGCCACTCCGTGGCCGGCGACGCCGCGTACATGCTCTTCGTCCGCGTCGGCTCCCCGCGGGAGCTCGAGGCGCTGGTGACGGAGATCCGCCAGACGGCGTCGGTGTCCACCCGGACCACCGTGGTGCTGCAGACCTTCTACGAGCACCGGCCCATGCTGGAGCTCCCGGTCGAGGACTGAGGGCGGGCGCTTCGGCCCCTCCGGTCACGCGAGAGGTCGGAATGAGGGCGGATCTGACGCTCATTCCGACCTCTCGCGTTCCCGGCTGCGGCAGCGGGCACTCGGCCGTCCGTCCCCGCTACGGTGATCCCGTGCGTCCGACCTCGCCCCGTCCCGCCCCCGCCTACCTCACCGACTCCGTCCCCGCCCGTCGCGGCCACCCGCTGGGGTTCGCGCACCGGGGCGCCGCCGTCGACCGGGAGAACTCCCTGGCCGCGTTCGTGGACGCCCACGCCGCCGGATTCACCTACCTCGAGCTGGACGTGCGCACCACGGCGGACGGCGAGCTCGTCGTGTTCCACGACGAGACCCTGGACCGCGTCAGCACGGGCCGCGGCCGGCTGCGCGACCACACGTGGGAGCGGCTGGAGGACGTCACGGTCGGCGGGGAGCCGCTGCTGCGCTTCACCGAACTGCTGACGGCACTCCCCGAAGCCCGCCTCAACGTGGACCTCAAGGACCGCGCGTCGGCCCCGGCCCTGGCCCGCATCCTCGCCGAGCACGGCGCCTGGGACCGCGTGCTCGTCGCCTCGTTCCACGACTCGCGGCGCCGCCTCTTCCGGCGCGCCCTCGCCCGCCTCGGCCACCCCGAGCGGGCGTACGGGCCGGAGCGGGTGGCGACGTCGGGCGGGGCGGCCGCCATCGCGGCGCTCGTGACGCTGGGCCCGCTGGGACTGACCCGCTGGCTGCGCCGGTACGCCCTCGACGTCGACTGCGTGCAGGTGCCCGTCCGGCACGGCCGCGTGCCCGTGGCCACCACCGACTTCGTGCGCCGCTGCCACGCGGCGGGCCTGCCGGTGCACGTGTGGGTCGTGGACGAGCCCGCGGAGATCGAGCGCCTGCTCGACCTCGGCGTCGACGGCGTCATGACCGACCGCGCCGACGTCCTCGCTGAGGTCTACGCCCGACGCGGCTTCTGGCCGCAGCGCTGATCCCCGCCCCCGGCCCGCGGCCCGCGGCCGACTTTCGAACGTGACATCGGGGCTATGGGCGCTTTCGAACGTGAGATAGGCCCCATCTCACGTTCGAAAGCGCGGGGCGCAGCGGGGCGCAGCCGGGCCCAGCCGGCCAGCCTCGCCCCCACCCCTCAGAGCATCTTCGGCAGCAGCGCCCGCTTCATCCGCCCGTACGGCGGGTACGCGGTCTTGAGCGTGTCCACCTGGTCCGACTTCGTGATGGACGGGCGCAGGTGGGAGAACGTCTCGAACCCGTGGATGCCGTGGTACACGCCCATCCCGGACGCGCCGATCCCGCCGAACGGCAGCGTCGCGATGCCGGCGTGCAGCAGGCCGACGTCGTAGCCGAGGCCGCCGGCCTGCACCTGGTCGTCGAACGCGCGGTGGTAGCTCGGCCGGTCCGTGAAGAGGTAGGCGGCCAGCGGGTGCGGGCGCTCCGCGATGAAGTCCAGGGCGTCCTGGAAGGTGTCCACGGTCAGCACGGGCAGGATCGGGCCGAACAGCTCCTCCTGCATGAGCGCGCCGTCGGGCCGCACGCCCGTCACCACGGTCGGCGCCATGTACCGTCCTGCCACATCCACGTCGCCGCCGACGAGCAGCTCGGCGCCGGCGTCGAGGTCCGTCTGGAGCATCTCCCGCAGCCGCTCCGCGTGCTCGGCGGAGATGAGCCGGCCGTAGTCCTTCGACGCGCGGGGGTCGTCGCCGTAGAACTCGCGCAGGGCGGCGGGGATCTCGGCGGTCACCTGGCGCAGCGCGGCCTCGCCGACGGCCAGCACGTAGTCCGGGGCCACGCACGTCTGGCCCGCGTTGGTGAACTTCGCCCATGCGATGCGGCGGGCCATCGCGCCCGTGTTCCGCGACGGCGTCACCACCGCCGGCGACTTGCCTCCCAGCTCGAGCGTCACGGGGGAGAGGGTCTTCGCCGCCGCCTCGTAGACGATCCGGCCCACGCGCTCCCCGCCGGTGTAGAGGATGTGGTCCCACGGCTCCGCCAGCAGCGCGGTGTTGCACTCCTTGCCGCCCGCCACCACGGAGACCAGCGCGGAGTCCAGGTACTGCGGCACCAGCTCCCGCAGCGCCGCCGCCGTGGCCGGGGCCTTCTCCGACGGGCTGAGCACCACCGTGTTGCCGGCCGCCAGCGCACCCACGACCGGGGCGAGCGCGAGCTGCACCGGGTAGTTCCACGCGCCGATGACCAGCACGAGACCCTTGGGCCGCGGCCTGACCTCCGCGCTCGCGGGCCGCAGGGCCAGCGGCAGCTTCACGGGCCGCGGCTCCATCCAGTCGGTCAGGTGCAGCAGCGCGTGGTCCACCTCGGAGCGCACCGAGACGATCTCCGTGATCAGGGCCTCGGTGGCCGGCTTGCCCAGGTCCGTGCCGAGCGCCGCGACGAACCGGTCCGCGTGCTCGGTCAGCATCCGCTTCAGGCCCTTGAGCTGGCGCACCCGCACCGCGCGCGGGTGGGCGGCGCGGGAGCGGGCGGCGGCGCGCAGCCGCTCGACGGCGGCCCGCGGCTCCTCGGGTCGGGGCCCGGCCGGCGCGATCGGCAGGGCCTCGGTGGGCAACGGCTCGCGGACCGGATCGTCGGCGGGGGAGTCGGGGGAGTCGGTGGTCAGACCGGGGGGCTGCGTGCTCATGCCGGCCACGCTACCGAGCGGCCCTGTGCGGCGGCAGGGCGGGGCGCCGTCGTCGTCCTCCGGCCGCTGGTGCCGCCCCGACGGGCGCCACGGCGTTTTCGTTCGGGAAACGGCGCACGCGCCCGGCCGTTTCCCGAACGAAAGCGGTGCGACACGCCGCCGTTTTCCGAACGAAAGCGGACGGGGGGGAGGGCTCAGCCGATGACCGCGTCCACCAGCTTCTGGGCCTCCGCCTGCACCTGCGTCAGGTGCTCGGGGCCACGGAAGGACTCCGCGTAGATCTTGTAGACGTCCTCGGTGCCGGAGGGCCGCGCCGCGAACCACGCGTGCTGCGTGACCACCTTGAGCCCGCCGATCGGGGCGTCGTTGCCCGGGGCGTTGGTCAGCGTCGCGAGGATGGTCTCGCCGGCCAGCTCGGTCACGGGGACGTCGTCGGGGGAGAGGGTCTTCAGCTTCGCCTTCTGCTCGGCGGTCGCGGGGGCGTCGATGCGCGCGTACGCCGGGTCGCCGTGCAGGGCGACGAGGTCGCGGTACCGCTCGGACGGGGACTGGCCCGTCACGGCGATGATCTCCGCGGCCAGCAGGCACAGCAGCAGCCCGTCCTTGTCCGTGGACCACGGGCTGCCGTCGAACTGCACGAAGGACGCGCCCGCGGACTCCTCGCCGCCGAACACGCCGGTGCCCGTCAGCAGGCCCGGCACGAACCACTTGAAGCCCACCGGCACCTCCACGAGCTCGCGGCCCAGATCCCCGGCCACGCGGTCGATCATCGAGGAGCTCACCAGGGTCTTGCCCACGCCCGCGCTCTGGGGCCACTGCTCGCGGTGGCGGTACAGGTAGTCGATGGCCACGGCGAGGTAGTGGTTCGGGTTCATCAGCCCGCCGTCGGGGGTGACGATCCCGTGCCGGTCCGCGTCGGCGTCGTTGCCGGTGGCGACGTCGAAGGGCGCCTGCCCGTCCGCGTCCGGGGTCATCCGCTCGATCAGCGAGGCCATCGCGTTCGGCGACGAGCAGTCCATGCGGATCTTGCCGTCCCAGTCCAGGGTCATGAACCCGAACCGCGGGTCCACCTCCGGGTTCACCACGGTCAGATCCAGCCCGTGGCGGTCGGCGATCTCGCCCCAGTACGCCACGGACGCCCCGCCCATGGGGTCGGCGCCGATGCGCACGCCCGCCTCGCGGATCGCCTCCACGTCGATCACCTGCGGCAGATCGGACACGTACCGGTCCAGGAAGTCGAAGCCGCCCAGCTTCGCGTGGCCGGCGACGTCGGCGCTCGCCACCCGGTGCACGCCCGCCAGCCCGGCGGCGAGCAGCTCGTTGGCGCGGTCGGCGATCCACGTGGTCGCCTCGGTGTCCGCGGGGCCGCCGTGGGGTGGGTTGTACTTGAAGCCGCCGTCCGCGGGCGGGTTGTGCGAGGGGGTGATCACGAGGCCGTCCACGAGGCCGGCGTTGTCCCCGTCCACCGCGAAGCCCGACGGCGACAGCTCGCGCCCGGCGTTCAGGTGCAGGATCGCGTGGGAGACGGCGGGGGTGGGCGTGTAGCCGCCGCGGGAGTCGACGAGCACCTCGACGTCGTTGCCCAGCAGCACCTCGACGGCGGTGTCCTGCGCGGGCCCGGACAGGGCGTGCGTGTCCCTGCCGACGAGGACCGGCCCCGTGATCCCGTGGTGCGCGCGGTACTCGACCACGGCCTGCGTGATGGCGGCGATGTGGTCGTCGTTGAACGAGGTCGTGAACGCGGAGCCGCGGTGGCCGGAGGTGCCGAACACGACCTTCTGCGCCGGGTCCGTCACGTCCGGGTGACCGGTGCGGTACGCCTCCAGGAGGGCGTCGACGTCGATGAGGTCCTGCGGCAGGGCGGGGGTGCCGGGACGCTCGGCGGCGGGCAGGGCGGCGGTGTTCTCGGTCATGTGCCACACCTTGGCACGGGCGGGCGGACGGGGGAAGACGCGCGGCCCACCGGGACGACGCCGGCGGTCACTCCCGGCAGCCGGCGCACAGCCCCCAGTAGTAGACCTCGGCCTCGTCGACCGCAAAGCCGTGGTCCTCGGGGGCGTCGAGGCACGGGGCGGAACCGGTGCGGCACGGCACGTCCACGACCGTGCCGCAGCCGCGGCACACGAGGTGGTGGTGGTTGTCGCCCGTGCAGATCTCGTAGCGGGCCGGGGAGCCGGCGGGCTGCAGGGAGCGCACGAGCCCGGCCTCGGTGAGCGCGTGGAGGCAGTCGTAGACGGCCTGGTGCGAGGTGCCGGGCAGGGCCCGACGCACGGCGGCCAGCACGGTGGACGCGTCCGCGTGGGGGTGGTCGGCGAGGGCGGTCAGCACCGCCAGGCGGGGGCGGGTCACGCGCAGGCCGACGCCGCGCAGCAGCGTGCGCTCGTCCTCGTCCTGCGTCGTGGTCTCCATGCCAGTCGATCCCATCCGGTTCTCTGGAACATGTCAAGAAAGAGCGGGCCGCTTCGCCCCCGGCGCACCGGCCATTCCCCGCCGTGCCCGTGCTGACTACGGTGAATCCTCGACCCCGGGGCGCACCGGCCCGGGCGCCGTCGACGAGGAGGTCCCCACCCATGGCCCAGCCCGAGCCCGTCCGTCTCGTCCCGGGTGGAGCCGTGGACCGCCCGGCCGAGCAGGCCCTCCTCGCGGCCGCCGCGGCCTGCGACGGGGACGTCGACGCGATGGTCGAGCTGCTCCGTGCGGCGTCCGGCGCCGCGTCCGACGAAGACGCCGCCCCGCTCGACCTGCCGCTGACCGGCGCGGGGCGCACCCGGGAGCAGTGGGAGCTACTCGCCTCCGTCGCCGCGCAGGACCTCTCGGCCGCCCGCGTGCTCGAGCCCCATCTGGACGCGCTCTCGATCCTGTCCCAGGCCGGCGTCCCCGCCCCGGCCGGGCTGCTCGGCGTCTACGCCTCCGAGTCCGGCGGCCGCACCCCCGCCCTGCGCCCCGTCCCGGACGGCCCCGACACCGCCTGGCTGCTCGACGGCGAGAAGCCGTGGTGCTCGCTCGCGGACCGGTGCGCGGCCGCCGTCGTGACCGGCCGGGAGGCGGACGGCACCCGCCGCGCCGTGCTCGTGGACCTGTCCCACCCCGGCGTGGCCGAGACCGACTCGGCCTGGCCCGCGCTCGGCCTCGCCCCGATCCGCACGGTGGGCCTGGCCTTCGACGCCGTCCCCGGCAACGCCGTCGGCGGCGCCGAGTGGTACCTGCGCCGGCCCGGCTTCGCGTGGGGCGGCATCGGCGTGGCGGCGGTGTGGTTCGGCGGCGCCGTCGGCATCGCCCGCACCCTGCGGAACGCCACCGCCGCCCGCGCGGCCGCCGAGGCCGAGGGCCGCGGACCGGGCCCGGACCAGATCGGCCAGGCCGCGCTCGGCCGCGTCGACCGGCTGCTCCACGCGATGGCCGCCCTGCTCGCCCGTGCCGCCGACGACGTGGACGCCGGCCGCCTGGACCACGGCCGCGGCATGGTCGAGGCCGACCGGATCCGCGGCACCGTGGCACAGCTGTGCACCGAGGTGATGGACGTCGTCGGGCAGGCCACCGGCCCCGGCCCGCTCACCGGCAGCGCCGCGCACGCCCGCGCCGTGGCCGACCTGCAGGTCTACCTGCGCCAGCACCACGGACACCGCGACGACGCCCGGCTGGGCGCCGCGCTCCTGACCGGCGAGACCGACGGCGGCTGGACGTGGTGAGCTTCTCCCACACCGACGACGGCACGTCCGAGGCGGCCTGGGCCGAGGGCGGCGTCGGCGAGCTGCCGGAGCTGCGCCTGCCCGTCTGGGACGCGCAGACGCTGCTGCTCGTGGCCGTGGCGCACCCGGACGACGAGACCCTCGCCGCCACCGGCCTGATCCGCTCCGCCCTGCGCGACGGGGCACGCGTGCACGTGCTGGTCGCCACCGCCGGCGAGGCCTCCCACCCGCACTCGCCCACGCACACGCCCGAGGACCTGGTCCGGCTGCGCCGGGACGAGATGGAGCACGCCCTCGACGCCCTCGCCGCCGGCCTGCCCGCCTCCGCAGGCCCCGGCTCCCCGGCGCGGGACCGGCTGACGTGGGCGTCCCTGGCCCTGCCCGACTCCGGCGTGGCCGAGCACGAGGACGCCGTGCGCGACGCCGTCGCCGCGGCCCTCGACGCCCACCCCGGCCCCGCCGTGCTCGCCTCCCACGACCCCGGCGACGGCCACGCGGACCACGAGGCCGTGGGCCGCGCCGTCGGCGCGGTCGCGGGCGAGTGCGACCTGCCGCTCTACGCCTTCCCCATCTGGTTCTGGCACTGGGCCGACCCGGCCGACCTGCCCGCCCGCCGCTACCGACGGCTGCCGCTCACCGACGACGACCGGGCCGCCCGCCGTGCCGCCCTCGACGCGCACGCCTCCCAGGTCCGGCCCCTCTCCGACGCGCCCGGCGACGAGGCGATCCTCGGCCCCGCCGTGCTCGCCCACCACGAGCGCCCGTTCGAGGCCCACCGCGTCTCCGGCCCCGACGACGCCGACGCCCACCGGGCCGCCGCCGTCTTCGACCGGCTCTACCGGGCCCAGGAGGACCCGTGGCGCTACCTCAGCTCGTCGTACGAGGCCCGCAAGCGGGCGCTCACCCTCGCCGCCCTGCCCCGGCCCCGCTACGGGACCGTGGTGGAGGCGGGCGCGTCCATCGGCGTGCTCACCGCGGACGTGGCCGCGCGCGCGGACCGCGTGGTCGGCCTCGAGGCGTCCCCCACCGCCGTCGAGCGCGCCGCCGCCCGGCTGGCCGGCGCGCCGCACGCCGAGGTGCGCCGAGCCGTGCTGCCCGCGGACTGGCCGGCCGACGTCGCCGGCGCGGACCTCGTGATCGCCTCTGAGATCGGCTACTTCCTGCAGCCCGAGGAGCTCGACGCGCTGATCGACGACGCCGACGCCGCGCTCGCCCCCGGCGGCGAGCTGCTGCTGTGTCACTGGCGCCACCCCATCGAGGGCTGGCCGCTGGACGGGGACGCCGTGCACGCGCGCGTCGCCGCCGACCCGCGCTGGCGGCTGCGCACCGAGCTCGTGGAGGACGACTTCCGGCTCAGCCTCCACGTGCGGGCCGCCGCCGCGACCCACGCCGTCGTCGTGGTGCCCGCCAAGGACGAGCAGGAGCGGCTGCCGGCCGCGCTCGCGGCCCTCACCGCCGCCCTGGACCGCTGGGAGGAGCACCACGCGCAGGGCACGGCCGCGGTCGTGGTCGCCGCGGACCGCTGCGACGACGCCACGGTGGCCGCCGCCCTCGAGGCCCGCGCCGCCGACCCGCGCATCCACGTCCTCGAACTGGGGGAGCCGACCGCCGGGCAGGCCGGCGTCGGGCGGGCCCGCCTCGAGGGCGCCCGCCGGGCCCGCGCGCTGTTCCCCGACGTGCCCGCCGAGCGCCTCTGGCTCGCCTCCACCGACGCGGACAGCCGCGTCCCCGCCGACTGGCTGCTGGCGCAGACCGTGGCCGCCGGCCGCGACGAGGCGCTCGTGCTGGGCACGGTGGACGTGCGCCAGGGGCCGCTGCGGCAGGCCTGGCTCCGCGGCTACCGGCACGAGGAGGGGCACGCGCACGTGCACGGGGCGAATCTGGGGCTGCCGTGGTCGCTGTATGAGGCCGTGGGCGGGTTCCCGCCGGTGGCCGAGCACGAGGACGTCGGTCTGGCCGAGGCCGTGCGGGCCCTGGCGGGGGAGCGCGACGGCGGTGACGGCCGCCGGGTGCGCGTGATCGCCACCGACACCACCCGCGTGCTCACCTCGTCCCGCCTGGAGGGGCGGACCCCCGGCGGGTTCTCCGGGTACCTCAAGGCGGTGGGCCGGCCCGGGTGAGGCCGGCCGGGGAGCAGGGGCGCGGGGCCGGGCCGGGTCCGGGGGGCACCGCCTAGACTCGGCACCGGACCGCGACGCCCCGAACCGGAAGGACCGTCATGACCGACCCCCACGCCTCCCACGACCCGCGCCGTGAGGCCGCCCGGCCGAGCTGGTACGGGTCCGAGGCCGGTGCGGGCTCCTCCGGCACCGGCTCCTCGGCCGCCGGCTGGCCCGCCGCCCCGACCGGCGACGCCGACCGCGCCGCCTGGGACCGGGCCCCCTCGTACGCCGAGCAGGAGGGGCAGACCCGCCCCGCCTACGGGCAGCCGTACGGCTACGGCCAGGACGCGAACACCGTCCCCGCCTACGGCTACGGGCAGGGCACGCCCGGCCACGGCTTCGGAGCCCCGCTGCAGCCCGGCCAGACCGACGGCGTCGGCCGCTCGGTGGCGTCCATGATCCTCGGCATCATCTCCGTGGTGGGCGGGTTCACGTTCCTCCTCCCGCCGATCGTGGGCGTGGTCCTCGGCCACATCGGCCTCAAGCGCGAGCCCCACGGCCGCGGCATGGCGATCGCCGGCCTCGTGATGAACTACGTGTCCCTCGCCCTGCTGCTGCTCGCCGTCGTGTTCCTCGTGATCCTGGTGATCGCCGGGATCTCCCTGGGCGACTACACCTCGACCTGACCGGCCGGCTCAGCCGGCCAGCAGCAGCTCGAGATGTGCGGCCAGGGCGAGCAGGGGCGCGGACGTGCCGGGCCGACCGATGAGCTGGACGGACCAGTTCAGGCCCCGCTCGTCCCGGAGCACGGGCACCGCGACCGCGGGCAGGCCGAGCACGTTGACCATCGAGGTGTAGGGCGTGAACGCGCACTGCGCCTCGTAGTTGGCCTCGGGCTCCATCGCCAGGAAGTGGCCGACCGGCGGGGGCGCGGTGGCCAGCACCGGGGTCATCACCACGTCGACGGCGGCGAACTGCGCCCGCACCCCGCGCGCCCACTCCTCGAGCCGGTGGGCGGCGTCGTCGAGCTCGGCGCGCCCTGCGGCCCGGGCCGTGCGCAGGAAGTGCGCGGCCACCGCGCCCACGTGGGCCTCGGCGTCCTCCGGCAGCGGCGCCCGGAGCAGTCCTGCGGTCCACACCGTGCGGAAGTCCCGGTGGTAGTCCTCGCCGTAGTAGGGGGAGAGGTCCTCGACCGCGTGGCCGCCCGCGTCCAGGGCGGCGGCGGCCTTCGTCAGGGCGGTGAGGGCGGGCCGGGCCAGGGAGATCTCGAGGTCGGAGGTGAAGGGCGAGGCCGTGGTGACGCCGATCCGGCGGACGTCGACGGCGCCCCCGGCCCGCGCGGTCTCCACGGTGCGGCGCAGGTCCGGCAGCACCCGGCCGGGCAGGCCCTCGGGGGAGAGCAGCACGTCGTAGAGCAGGGCGGCGTCCTCGACCGTGTGGGCCAGCGGGCCCGACACCGTGAGGTTGCGGACCGTGTCCGCGTGCTCGTCCATCGGCAGCTCCCCGCGGCCGGGCTTGAGGCCCACGAGCCCGCACGCGGCGGCGGGGATGCGGATGGACCCGCCCCCGTCCGAGCCCGGGGCGAACGGCAGGATCCCCGCGGCGACGGCGGCCGCGGCCCCGCCCGAGGAGCCACCCGCGGTGCGGGCGGGGTCCAGGGGGTTGCGGGCCGGCGCCGTGACGAGGTTCTCCGAGTAGGAGTCCAGGCCGAACTCGGGCACGGTCGTCTTGCCGAGGGTGACCGTGCCGGCCGCGCGCAGGCGGAGCGCGAGCGGGTCGTCCTGCGCGGCCGGCGGCGCATCGGCCAGCAGGGCGGAGCCGAACCGCGTGGGCATCCCGCGCACGTCGATCAGGTCCTTGTACGCCAGCGGAAGGCCGTGCAGGGAGGCGGGGGCGCCGTCGTCGTCCGGGGCGGGGGAGGTGCGCGGACCGGGCACGGCCCGGGGTGCGACGCGCGGGTGGGCCGCGTCCAGCTCGGCCGCACGGGTCCGGGCGCCCTCGGCGTCGAGGAGGGCGAACGCGCCGAGGTCCGCGTGGGCCTGGGCCGCGGCGAGGGCCGCCTCCGTGACCTCCCGGGCGCTCAGCGCCCCGGCGGCGAGGTCCTCCCGCAGGCGCACGGCCGAGCGGTCCAGGAGCCGGGCCGGGCCGGGGGCGGAGGGGGTGCGGTCGTCGTCGGCGGCGGGTGCGGCGTCGGAGGTCTGCATGCGGCCGAGCCTAACGGGCGTGGGCCGGGTCATGGACGGCGGGGCCTTCCTGGGACGTCCGGGCGGGTGGCTACGCTGAAGCCATGAGCGCCTTCGAGACCGTCGATGTGAACGAGATCCCCGCCGATGCGGCCATCCTGGACGTCCGCGAGGACGACGAGTGGGCCCTGGGCCGCGCCGCCGGCGCCCAGCACATCCCGCTGGGCCAGCTGCCGGACCGGCTCGAGGAGCTGGACCCGGACACGGACTACTACCTGATCTGCCGCACCGGCGGCCGCTCCGCCCGCGCCGCCGAGTTCATGACCGGCCGCGGCTACTCGGCCATCAACGTGGCCGGCGGCTCCGGCGCGTGGCTCGAGGCCGGCAAGCCGATGGAGGCCGACGGCGACGCCGAGCCCACCGTCAAGTGACGGGGACGGACTCCGCTGACGCGACGCCGTCGCGCCTGCGCTACGCCTTCCTCGGCCCGGCCGGCACCTTCACCGAGGCCGCCCTGCGCAAGGTGGCGGACCCGGCCGAGGCCGAGTTCGTGTCTGCGGGCTCCGTGCTGAGCGCCGTGGCGGCGCTGCGCAGGGGGGAGGTGGACCGCGCCGTCGTGCCCATCGAGAACTCGGTGGAGGGCGGCGTCTCCGCCACCGTGGACGAGATCGCCCTCGGGGAGACGCTGCAGATCCTCGCGGAGGTGCACGTGCCCATCAGCTTCGTGCTCGTGGGCCGGCCCGGCGTCGCGATCGAGGACGTGCGGCGCGTGACCACGCACCCCCACGCCTGGGCGCAGGTGCGCGGCTGGGCCGAGACGGCGCTGCCGGGCGTGGAGTTCACGCCCGCCCCGTCGACGGCGGCCGGGGCCGGCCTCGTGGCCCAGGGCGACTTCGACGCCGCCGTGTGCGCCCCGCTCGTGGCCGAGCAGACCGGGCTGCCGGTGCTCGCCGAGCGGATCGAGGACGTGCCGGGCGCCGTGACGCGCTTTGTGCTGCTCTCCCGGCCGACGGCCCTGCCCGCGCCCACGGGAGCGGACAAGACCACGCTGGTGGTGCCGCTGCCGGAGGACCGGCCCGGCGCCCTCGGGCAGATCCTGGCCGAGTTCACCACGCGCGGGGTGAACCTCTCCCGCATCGAGTCCCGGCCGACCGGCGAGGGCATCGGGCGGTACTTCTTCTCCCTCGACCTCGAGGGGCACCTGGCGGAGGCCCGCGTGGGTGATGCGCTCGCGGCCCTGTACCGGGAGTACCCCGACCTGCGGTTCCTGGGCTCCTACGCCCAGGCCGAGCCCGTGCCCACGAGGGTGCCGGCCGAGTTCACCGACGCCGCGTATCGCTCCGGCCGCGCCTGGGTGGAGTCCCTCCGCTCCCGCTGAGGCGGTGCAGCACTTTCGTTCGGGAAACGGCGGCCCCCGGGCCACTTTCGTTCGGGAAACGGCGGCCCCCGAGGGACTTTCGTTGACGAAACGGGAGGTTCCTAGGCCCCTTTCGTGGCCGAAACGGGACGATCACCACGACGACGGGCCGTCGTCGCGCTTCCCGTCCGCGCGTCGCCCCGGCGCCCGTTTCCCGAACGAAAGCGCTGGGGAAGCCGCCGTTTCCCGAACGAAAGTGCTG
>NZ_JALJRI010000016.1:0-25115 GCF_024519795.1 Micrococcus sp. Mcc89
GAACAGCTGGTCGGAATCAAATAGCGCGAGTCTCCATCAGACCCAGGGCGCTTCAAGTCGTCGCAGCGATAGGCCTTGTCCAGCGGTGTGATCTCCTTCTCCAAGGGATTGTGCTCGTGGTACTTGTGGGAGAGGGGTAGGCAATGTCTGTGAGGATCTGAGTCCAGCCCACGGGATACAATTCGACCTCGTCCCGTACGCCTCCCGGGTGGTTCCTCAGAAGGGGGAGGAAGTAGTCCAGGCGCCGTTCGACCTCGTGGAACAACTCCGTCGTGGGCCATGGAGCTGGCGCTCCATCCTGCCAGTGTCGAATGGGGCACCATGCTTGCCGCCTGCGCTCCCGTTACCCTGGCCCCATGCACCTCCTCGTCACCGGCGGCGCCGGGTTCATCGGATCGAACTTCGTCCACCACGTCGTCCGCGAGACCGGGCACGACGTCGTCGTCCTGGACAAGCTGACCTACGCTGGCAACCGGGAGAACCTCGCCGGCCTGCCCGAGGACCGCGTCACTCTCGAGGTGGGGGACATCTGCGACGCGGCCCTGGTGGACCGCCTGATCGCCGAGTCGGACGCCGTCGTGCACTACGCGGCGGAGTCCCACAACGACAATTCGCTGAACGATCCCTCCCCGTTCATCCAGACGAACATCGTCGGAACCTTCGTCCTCCTCGAAGCGGTCCGCAAACACGGCAAGCGCTTCCACCACGTCTCCACGGACGAGGTCTACGGCGACCTCGAGCTGGACGATCCGGCGAAGTTCACCGAGTCCACCCCGTACAACCCCTCCAGCCCGTACTCGGCCTCGAAGGCCGGCTCGGACCACGTGGTCCGCGCGTGGGTGCGCTCCTTCGGCGTGCAGGCCACGCTGAGCAACTGCTCCAACAACTACGGCCCGTACCAGCACATCGAGAAGTTCATCCCGCGCCAGATCACCAACCTGATCGACGGCGTCCGCCCCCGCCTCTACGGCCAGGGCGTCAACGTCCGGGACTGGATCCACACGGAGGACCACTCCTCGGCCGTGCTGCGCATCCTCGAGCGCGGCGAGATCGGCCGCACATACCTCATCGGCTCGGACGGCGAGAGGAACAACAGGGAGATCGTGGAGATCCTCCTGGAGCTCTTCGACCGCCCCGCGGACGACTACGACCTCGTGGCCGACCGCCCGGGCCACGACCTGCGCTACGCGATCGACAACACCGCGCTGCGCACCGAGCTCGGCTGGGAGCCGCAGTTCACGGACATCCGGGCCGGTCTGGCGGACACCGTCCGCTGGTACCGCGAGAACGAGGCCTGGTGGCGCCCGGCCAAGGACGCCGTCGAGGCGAAGTACCGCGCCGCCGGTCAGTGACAAGAGCCCAGTGAGGGAGACGCACGCATGAAGATCACCGAGACCGCCATCCCCGGCCTGCTCGTCCTCGACCTCGACGTCCACGGGGACAACCGCGGCTGGTTCAAGGAGAACTGGCAGCGCGAGAAGATCCGCGCCCTCGCCGCCGAGCACCCCCGCCTGGCCTCGCTCGCCCCGGTGCAGAACAACATCTCCTTCAACGACGCCGTCGGCACCACGCGCGGCATCCACGCCGAACCCTGGGACAAGTACGTGGCCGTCGCCCACGGCCGGATCTTCGGCGCCTGGGTGGACCTGCGGGAAGGGCCGTCCTTCGGTGCCGTCGCCACCGTGGAGCTCGGCCCGGACAAGGCCGTCTTCGTGCCGCGCGGGGTGGGCAACTCCTACCAGACGCTCGAGCCGGACACCGCCTACACCTACCTGGTGAACGACCACTGGTCCGCCGACGCGCAGGGCCAGTACACGTTCCTCAACCTCGCGGACCCGACGGCGGCCATCACCTGGCCCATCCCGCTCGAGGACGCCGAGCTCTCGGACAAGGACCGCGCCCACCCGATGCTCGCGGACGTCACCCCCATGCCGCCCGCCCCGATCCTCGTGCTCGGCGCCGGCGGCCAGCTCGGCCGTGCCCTGGTGGCTCGCGCCGAGGCCGCGGGGATCCCGGTGGAGGCCCACGGCCGGGACACGTGGGACATGACCGATCCGGCGTCCTGGCCGAGGGAGCACTTCCGCGGCCTGCGCGCCGTGGTCAACGCGTCCGCCATGACCGCGGTGGACGCCGCTGAGACGCCCGAGGGCCGGGCCCAGGCCTGGGCCGTCAATGCGACCGCCGTCGCCGAGCTCGCCCGCCGCTGCACCGAGGCCGGCGTCCCCCTGGCCCACGTCTCGACCGACTACGTGTTCGACGGCGCCCTCCCCGTGGGGCAGGAGCACCCGGTGGACCACCCGCTTGCGCCGCTGGGCGTCTACGGCCAGTCGAAGGCCGCCGGCGAGGCTGCGGTGCGCACCGTGCCGCGGCACTGGATCGTCCGCACCTCCTGGGTGATCGGGGAGGGGAAGAACTTCGTGGCCACGATGGCCTCCCTCGCCGAGCGCGGGATCGACCCGGCCGTCGTCGCCGACCAGCACGGCCGCCTCACCTTCGCCGACGACCTCGCCGACGCCCTGCTGCACCTGGTCACCACGGACGCGCCCGCGGGCACGTTCCACATGACCAACAGCGGTGACGTGGTCACCTGGCACGACGTCGCCCGGTGGGTCTTCGAGGACACCGGCCACGACGCCGGGCGCGTCTCCGCCACGACCACCGCCGCGTACATGGCCGGCAAGGAGGGCGTGGCACCGCGGCCGACCAACAGCGCCCTCGACCTCGGGCCCCTGGCCGCCGTCGGCTACACCGCCCCGGATCAGCGCGAACGCCTGCGCACGTATCTGAGGCGCTGACCGCGTCTCGCACGACGAAGCCCCCGCCGACTTCGGCGGGGGCTTCGTGCGTGGGGGCGATCAGCTGCGCGTGCGGGCCTTGCGGCGTGAACGTCGCCCCTTCTTCGCGGACGAACCGCCGCTCGAGAGGTACTTCTCGTGGGACTTGTGGTACGTGCTCTCGTACCCGTAGCCATAGGCGTAGCCGCCGCCGCGCTGGGAGCGCGCAACGCCGTTCATGACGACGCCCAGCAGATGCGCGTCCACTGCGGCGAGATTCTCCACAGCCGCCTCCAGGTGGTCCTTGCGGGTCCGCCCCTGACGCACCACGAGCACAGTCCCGTCCACGGCCGTGGCCAGGAGCGAGCCGTCCGTGACGGGCAGCAGGGGAGGGGAGTCGACGATGACGAAGAAGTCCTCCGATGCCAGCTTCAGCAGGGCCCGCATGCGCTTCGAACCCAGCAGCTCCGACGGGTTCGGGGGCGTCCGGCCGGCGGGAAGCAGCGTGAGGTTCGGGATTCCGGTCGCCGCGAGGGCGTCGTCCGGCTGCACCTCACCGGCCAGCACCTCGGACAGGCCCACGTCGCCCGCCACCTGGAAGAGGTCGTGCTGCCGGGGGCGCCGCAGGTCGGCGTCCACCACGAGCACCCGTTCGCCGGCCAGGGCCAGGGCGCGGGCCAGGTTCGATGCGACGGTCGACTTGCCCTCGGAGGGGTCCGCGCTCGTGAACGAGACGACGCGCGGCGGCTCGTCGACGGAGACGAACTTGAGGTTGGTGCGCAGCGCTCGGATGGCCTCGCCGGCCCGGGGGTCGAGGTCCACGGCCTCCTCGCCTGTGCGGGTCAGGGAGGCGTTCTCCGGGACGGCGCCGATCACGCCGGCGCCGGTGACCTCCTTCACGTCGGCGCGGCTGCGCACCTTCACGTCGAGGAGACGACGGAGCACCGCGATGGCGAGTCCCGCACCCAGTCCGGCCACGACGCCCACGAGGACGTTGCGCCGGGTGTCAGGGCTCACGGGAGCAGAGGGCACGCGGGCGTCCGACAGGGGCACGACCTCCAGGGGGCTGTTCCTGTCCACCTCCGCCGCCACGTCCGCCGTCGCCTGCAGGGCGCTGTTCGCGAGCTGCGCGGCGGTCTCGGGATCCGTCGAGGTGGCGGTCACCTTGATCATGCTGGACCCGGGGACGAGCGCCGCGGAGAGCGAGTCGTCGTCGTCCTGCCCCGTGTCCTGTGCCACGCGTTCACGCACGGCCTGGCTGTTGATCAGGGCGACGTAGGCCTGAGCCCGGCTCTCGGCGGGTCCGTTGCCGGCGATGAGGCTCTGATCCGTGCTCCGCGCGGCGAGGAGCCCCTGAGATTCGGACGCGTAGATCCGGGGCTGCAGCGCGGAGTAGCCCCAGCCCAGCAGACCCCCCACGAGGGCGGCCGCCAGCAGCAGGAGGAGGTTGGCGCGCAGCAGGCGGAAGAAGTCGACGATCGTCACGGAGCACCTCGGGGGTCATGGGCGGGGATGCGCGGGCCGTTGTGGCCAGGAAACGCACAGGTCCACGGTATCAAGACCCGCCGCACGGTCTGAGGACCCGAGGACGACGCCCCCACCGCGCTACGCTGAGCCGAGTATCGCCCGGCGTCCATGAAAGGTTCCGCACCATGCGCTCGAGCACGCCCCGTGACCGGACGGCTGCCCGCGCTGTGGGGGCCGTGGTGCCACCCGAGGCTCGGCCTGCCCGGGGCCACGCCGCGCTCGGCCTCGTCCCGGACGGTCAGGCCGCGTGGACCCGCTCTCCGTGGAACCCGCTGGTCACGTCGGCCTCACCGCGGCTGTTCGAGGCCGTACTGGCGGTCGGCCTGGTGATGGAGGCGTTCAGCGCTCCCGGCCTGCCGATCCCGTTCGCAGAGTTCTCCGCGATCCTTCTGCTGCTCCTCGCCTCGTTCCGGCAGCCCCGCCGGGACCTCTCGCATTACGGCGTGCTGGCCCTCGTCGCGCTGGCCCTGGTGGCGTATCTCGTCGCGGTGACCGTGCACAACGACCTTGATCCCACGCGTCGCGCCACCAGGATCACGCTCCTGATCCTGCTGATCTACGCCATCGCCAGCGAGCGGATCGACATCAAGGGCGTCCTCTACGGGATGACGGCCGGTGCACTGATCAACGTGCCCCTCTTCTACGCAGGCCTGGTCCCGGACACCTACGGCGGCTACCTCACCGGGTTCCTGGGGGACAAGAACGTCTCCGGTCTCTTCTACGCGCTCCTGCCCGTGCTGCTCGTGGCCACCCTGCAGCGCATGGGCCCGAAGCTCCTCGTGCTGGGCGCCGGCTCCGCCCTGACCTTCCTCACCGGCTCGCGGACCTCGATGGCCGCGCTGTTCTGCGCGGTCGCGTGGATCTTCGTGAGCCCCTACCTGGGGCGGGCCCTCCGTATCGCACTGGTGGTGGTCATGGGCTGGTTCGTCAGCTGGGCCGAGGAGAACCTGGCCGACCTCGGGATCTTCGGCGACCGCACGGGCACGGACTGGTTCCGGGCGCAGATCCAGGCGGCGTCCGTGGAGAAGGTGGCGGAGACGTCCTTCTTCGGCCAGGGCCTCTCCACGGCATTCGTGGACCTGGACCACGTGTCCATGTTCTTCCACAACTCCTACCTGGGTCTCCTGGTCGAGGGCGGCTGGCCGTTCCTGATCGTGGTGGTCGGCGCCTACCTCTGGCTGTGCCTTCGGCCCTTCGCCCGGACGCACCGCTCGCCTTCCCGTGTCGCCGTCGAAGCGGCCGCCCTCATCATCCTCGTGGCCTCGCTCCAGCTGGGGGAGGTGTTCATCACGATCTTCGGCGCCATCGTGCTCGGTTGCGGACTCCTGCTGAGCGCCCAGGAGGACGAGGAGGACCATGGCGCCCCCGCGAAGGACCGGGCCCACCGCCGCAAGCTGGACCGCATCATCGAGCGGTCCCGACGCGCGGGCCGCTGAACGCGTCGAGCACCACCGGTGCTATCCTGTCCAGGTTGCCCAGGCGAGGGAGCGCGCGCTCCGTGATCGACGAGGCCGCCGCCGCGTGTCAGCATGCTGGCCCGCTGCGGCACTGAAGCCCCCTCCTGGCCGCATCCCGCGCCGCCCCCGGCTGCGCGGCCGAGACCCCCACAGGAGGACGCATCATGTCTGACCAGCTCAAGATCAAGGTCACCCGCCGCACCGACTTCGGCAAGGGTGCCGCCCGCCAGGCCCGCCGCGCCGGCCTGATCCCCGCCGTCGTCTACGGCCACGGCCAGGATCCCGTGCACCTGCTGCTGCCGGCCCAGGAGACCACCCTGGCCGTCCGCAACCCCAACGCCCTGCTCACCGTCGTGAGCGAGGCCGGCGAGGAGCACCTGGTCCTGCCCAAGGACATCCAGCGCCACGCCATCAAGGACACCGTGGAGCACCTGGACCTCATCGAGGTCCGCCGCGGCGAGAAGGTCATCGTCGAGGTCACCGTGCATGTCGAGGGCGAGGTCGCCCCCGGCAACGACTACGTGCTGGACTACGTCACCGTGCCGGTCGAGGCCGAGGCCACCGACCTGCCCGAGGCCGTCACCATCTCCGTCGAGGGCCGCGAGGCCGGCGACCACGTGTACGCCCCGGACGTGCAGGTCCCCGCCGGCACCACCCTGCAGCTCGAGGACGACATCGTCATCGCCACCGTCAACGAGGTCGTCGAGCAGGACCTCGGCGACGAGTCCGTGCAGGAGGAGCAGGCCGCCGAGTCCGCCGAGGGCGAGTCCGAGGGCTCCGAGGACTGATCACGCCATGACGACGGGGACCCCGCTCATCGTCGGGCTCGGCAATCCCGGGCCCGAGTACGAGCGCACCCGTCACAACGTCGGCCAGATGGTGGCGGATGAGCTCGCCTCCCGCATGGGGGTCGGGTTCACCCGCCACCGGGCCGGCGCCGTGGTGGCCACGGGTCGCCTCGGCATCGGGGGACCGCGCGTCGTGCTCGCGAAGCCCACCGGCTACATGAACGTCTCCGGACGCCCCGTCTCCGCGCTGGCGTCCTTCTACGGGATCGGCCCCGAGGACCTCGTGGTGGTCCATGACGAGCTGGACATCCCGTTCGACACCCTGCGCCTCAAGCGCGGCGGGGGAGAGGGCGGCCACAACGGCCTGAAGTCCATCACCGCCTCGCTCGGCACCAAGGACTACGCCCGCGTGCGCGTCGGCATCGGCCGACCCCCGGGCCGCATGGACGTGGCCGACTTCGTGCTGCGCCCCTTCACCAAGCCCGAGCAGGACGTCCTGCCCCTGCACGTGGACCGCGCGGCGGACGCCGTCGAGAAGCTCGTCACGGACGGGCTCGCGCCCGCCCAGCAGGCGTTCCACTGAGCCTCCCGCCCCGGGCGGACGTCCTCGACGGGGACGCAGCCCCACGCTCAGGGGGTCGGGGTCACGGCACGGGCCAGGGCATCCGCGATGGTCTCCAGTGCGGGATCCATGATCTGGATCATCTCCGCGTACCCCTCCACCGGCCCGCGGAACGGGTCCACGACGTCGAGGGGCTGGGCGGTCGACCGCGCGAGGGCCCGGTGGCGGGCCGCCTCGGCGGCGAAGGCACGCACTCCGCGACCGGCGGGGATCCAGTCCCGCCCGTCCCGCTGGTCCATCGCACGGACCAGCGCCGCGAGCTCCAGCACGGTGAACACCCGCGCGACGGCCTGCGGCACTTCTTGGAGTGCGAAGCGCATGTGCTCCTGAGCCGCGGCCAACACGAGATCCGCCTCCGCCACCATGAACGGCTGCAACGCGGCGGGACGGTGGCCTTCCAGCCCGGTGACGCCGGCCTCGGCGCCGAGCCGCACGAGCGGCGGCGGCACCGTCAGGGCCTGGTTCGGCTGGGAGCCGGCGCTGCCGACCTCCACCCGGCCGGGGACCAGAGCCGCCAGCCGGCCCTGCAGGGCCCGGCTCGCATAGGCCGAGCGGCACACGTTGCCGGTGCACACGATGAGCACGGCGTCCGGCGAGGGGAGGGCCCGGCGCCCCCGCTGGGCAGGCGGAGCCGAGCTCGACAGCGCCGGGCGACGGGAGAACGAGATCAACCGCGCGCGGCTCCGCCGTCACGCTCGAGCCACGAGGACAGCGCCCGGGCCTGGCGATTGACGACCTTGCCGACCATCGGCTCGGCCTTCGCGGCGAGCTTCGAGCCCACCAGCGGGATCCGGCAGACGAGGGTGCCGTCCACGGAGAACTGGGAACCCTCACCGGCGGCGGTCAGACGGAGGGCGCCGTCCGCCGTCGCCTTGGCGGAGGGAACGGTGATGGTGGTGGTGCCGGCGCGGGAGCCGTCCGCGGCGGGCGCGTCCCAGCGCTCCACCTGCTCCACCTGGAGGGCGGAGCCGATGAGCTTGCGGGCCATGTCCGGGACACGGTCCGGGATCCGGTCCGCGGGCAGGGAGCGCACGGCGGTGACGGTCATCGCTCCCTCCGGGGAGCCCTCCACAGAGAACGAGACCAGGGAGCCGCCGAAGGACTCGACCACGGAACGGTGGAAGTCCTCGGACGCCAGGGCGGCCGCCACGGCCGCCGGCGGGTGCGGGATGGACTGCTGAGCGGAAAAGGCCACGGTGTCTCCTCGGGGTCAAGTCGGACCGCGCCCGGCGGGCCGTGCGAGGGCCGGCACCGGTTCGCCGACGGCGATGGGCGTCCATCCCTCACCTTATATGCTGGCCTCCGCGACCCGGGTCCCGTGCACGGCGCCGGGACCGGCCGCGCGACCCCTCGTGAACCCCCTGGAAGGTGTGTCCGCCATGTCGGCACTCTGGGCCGTGGCCCTCATCATGCTCCTGAGCGGGACGGCGAAGCTCCGTTCCGACGAGGACGTGCAGGCCACGTTCACCCGACTTAGGGTGCCCCGCCCGTTCGCGGCCCCCGCCCTGGCGCGCGCGTTCCCCTGGCTCGAGCTGCTGCTCGCCGCCGCCCTCCTGCAGCCTTTCACCCTGCTGCGTCCCGTGGTCGGCCTGGTGGCCGTGGCCCTCTTCGCCGCCTTCCTCGCGCTCGTGGTCCGGGCCCAGGACGACGGCGTCTCGTGCGGCTGCTTCGGCGAGGCCTCGGCCGCCCCGATCTCCCGCACCACCGTGGTCCGCAACGTCGTCTTCCTGGTCCTCGCCGTCCTGGCCCTGGCCGAGGGGATCGTCTCGCTGGCGATGCACGGCGCGGGCCTGGCCTGGCAGCCGCTCACCGCCTTCGGCACCGGGGCGTGGGCGTGGGCCCTGCTCGTGTCCGTGCTGCTCGCGACCGCCGCGTTCCTGGCCGGCCGCGAGTCCGTCCCGGCCGCACCCGGCGCCGCCCCGGCGCCGCCCACGCCCGAGGCCCCGGCCGCCGTCGACCCGGCCGACGGCGCCGAGCCCGAACGCCACCCGTTCCCGGACGCCGTCGTGGTCGCGGACGGCGAGTACATCGGTCTGCACCGGCTGGTCGCGGACGGGGCCGTGGTGGCCCTGCGCCTGTCCACGGGGTGCGGCTCCTGCACGCGGGTGATCGACCGGCTGGACGAGTTCAAGGACGCGCTCGGGCCGGTCCGGCTGCGGGTCCTCATGCCCCAGCACGCCCCCGGCGCCGACGGGGCGATCCGCAGCGGCACCGTCGACGCGTCGCTCGTGCTCGCCGACCCGGCCGGCGCCGCCTCGCAGGCCCTCGGCCTGCACTCGTTCCCCACCGCGGTGCTGCTCGGCACGGACCGGCTCACCGCCGGCGGCCCGGTGGGCGGCGCCGACGACGTCCTCGCCTTCCTCGAAGAGATCCGGGAGATCATGACCACCGAACTGCCCGCCGCCATGGACGGCTCCACCGCCACCCCGGAGGCCCGCGCATGAGCGCCCCCGAGACCACCCCCGTCCTCGCCCCGCTGCTGCCGCGCCTGCGCGCCGAACGCGCGCTCGAGGCGGCCGCCGCCTCCGCCGTCCGGCCGCTCGAGTCCCGGGGCGTCGAACTGGAGATCGGCCTGCCCGACGGCGCTCGCGCGCCCCTGCTGACCGTCCTCGCCGAGGCGCTGGCCGAGGGCCACGGCGAGCGCGCCGCCGTCCTCGTGGTCACCGCGACCACCCGCGAGGCCGAAGACCTCGTGACCGACCTGGCCGCCTGGGCCCCCGCCGGTGCCGCCGCGCTGTTCCCGTCCTGGGAGACGCTGCCCCACGAGCGCCTGTCCCCGCGCTCGGACACCGTGGGCGCGCGCCTGGCCGTGCTGCGCCGCCTCGCCCACCCCGAGGAGCACGCGGAGGGCCCGCTGCGCATCGTCGTCGCCCCCGTGCGCGCCGTGCTGCAGCCCCTCGTGGCCGGGCTCGGCGAGCTGAGCCCCGTGACCCTGCGGACGGGGGAGGAGCGGGACTTCGACGGCGTGGTGGCCGCGCTCGCGGACGCCGCCTACTCCCGCGTGGACATGGTCAGCCGGCGCGGCGAGTTCGCCGTGCGCGGCGGGTTGATCGACGTGTTCCCGCCCACCGAGGACTACCCCGTGCGCATCGAGTTCTTCGGGGACGAGGTGGAGCAGATGCGCTGGTTCTCCGTGGCGGACCAGCGCTCCCTCGAGGACACCACGGAGGACGGCTCGGGCCACCCCTCCGAGCTGTACGCGCCCCCGTGCCGTGAACTGCTCATCACAGACCACGTGCGCCGGCGCGCGAAGGAGCTGATCCCGGCCATGCCCGCCGCCGCGGACATGCTGGACCGGATCGCCGAGGGTGTGGCCGTGGAGGGCATGGAGTCCCTCTCCCCGCTGCTGGCCGAGGCCATGACGTCGCTGCCCCGCATGCTGCCCGCAGGCTCGCTGACCGTCCTCGTGGAGCCCGAGCGCCTGCGCGGCCGGGCCGACGACCTGCTGGCCACCAACGAGGAGTTCCTCCAGGCCGCGTGGGCCGGGGCCGCGCAGGGAGCGGTCGCCCCGGTGGACGTGGCCGGGGCGGACCAGTCCGCCGCGGGCGGCTTCCTCACGGTGGCCGAACTCCGCGCGGCCGCCCTCGAGCAGGACCAGGGGTTCTGGTCCGTCACCGCGCTGGTCTCGGACGACGAGCTGTTGCCCGACGCCGCCACCCTGCGCGCCACCCTCGGCGTCCCGCAGACCTTCTCGGGCGACATCGAGGCCATGGTCGCGCACACCCGCGTCCGGCTCGCGGAAGGGTGGCATGCCGTGGTCCTCACCGACGGCCCCGGCTCCGCCCGCCGTCTCGCCGAGCTCAACGCGGAGGCCGGCCTCACGGCCTCCGTGGTGGACGGGCCCCTGCCTGCCGACCTCGCCCCGGGGCGGGTCTCCATCGCGACGGCGCCCGTCGGCTCCGGCTTCACGATCCCGGACGCGCAGATCGCCCTGATCACGGAGCACGACCTCTTCGGCCGGCACCGCACCGCGGGCACGCGCGCCCCCGGGGCGCGGCTGGCCCGGAAGCGGCGCAACGCCGTCGACCCGCTGACCCTGCAGCCCGGCGACCACGTGGTGCACTCCCAGCACGGCATCGCCCGCTTCGTGGAGCTGCAGCGTCGCAAGGTCACCGGCGGCCCGCGCACCGCCCCCGGCGCCGAGGAGTCCTACCGCGAGTACCTCGTGCTCGAGTACGCGCCCTCGAAGCGCGGCGCCCCCGGCGACCGGCTGTTCGTGCCCACCGACCAGCTCGACCTGATCTCCACCTACGTGGGCGGGGAGACGCCGTCGCTGTCCAAGATGGGCGGCTCGGACTGGGCGCAGACCAAGTCCAAGGCCAAGCGCGCCACCCGCGAGATCGCCGGCGAGCTCATCCGTCTGTACTCGGCCCGCATGGCCTCGCGCGGCCACGCGTTCGCCCCGGACACCCCGTGGCAGGGCGAGCTGGAGGAGGCGTTCCCGTTCATCGAAACGCCGGACCAGCTGACCACCATCGAGGACGTCAAGAAGGACATGGAGGCGGCCGTCCCCATGGACCGGCTCGTCTCCGGCGACGTCGGCTTCGGCAAGACCGAGGTGGCCGTGCGCGCCGCGTTCAAGGCGGTGCAGGACGGCAAGCAGGTGGCCGTGCTCGTCCCGACGACGCTGCTCGCCCGCCAGCACCACCAGACGTTCTCCGACCGGTTCGCCGGCTTCCCCGTGAAGGTGGCCGCGCTCTCCCGGTTCCAGACCGCCAAGGAGTCCAAGGAGGTCGTCGAGGGGCTCGCGCACGGTGAGGTGGACGTGGTGATCGGCACCCACCGGCTGCTCTCCGACCAGGTGCAGTTCAAGGACCTGGGCCTGGTGATCGTGGACGAGGAGCAGCGTTTCGGCGTCGAGCACAAGGAGGCGCTGAAGAAGATGCGCACCAACGTGGACGTGCTCGCCATGTCCGCCACGCCCATCCCGCGCACCCTCGAGATGTCCCTCACCGGCATCCGCGAGACCTCCACGCTGGCCACCGCCCCGGAGGAGCGCCACCCCGTGCTCACCTCGGTGGGCCCGTACTCGGACCAGCAGGTCACCGCGGCCATCCGCCGCGAGCTGATGCGCGAGGGCCAGGTGTTCTACGTGCACAACCGCGTCACCACCATCGACAAGGTGGCCAAGCGCATCGCCGAGCTGGTGCCGGAGGCGCGGATCGCCGTCGCCCACGGCAAGATGAGCGAGGCCCGGCTCGAGCAGATCATGGTGGACTTCTGGGAGCGGAAGTTCGACGTGCTCGTCTCCACCACGATCATCGAGACCGGCCTGGACATCGCCAACGCCAACACCCTGATCGTGGAGGACGCCCACCGCTACGGCCTCTCGCAGCTGCACCAGCTGCGCGGCCGCGTGGGCCGTGGCCGCGAGCGGGCGTACGCGTACTTCCTGTACGACCCGCAGAAGCCCCTGGGCGAGGTGGCCCTCGAACGGCTCAAGGCCGTGGCCACCCACAACGAGCTCGGCGCGGGCATGCAGCTGGCCATGAAGGACCTGGAGATCCGCGGCGCCGGCAACCTGCTGGGCGGCGAGCAGTCCGGCCACATCGCCGGCGTGGGCTTCGACCTCTACCTGCGGATGGTGGGCGAGGCCGTGGCCGACTTCAAGGGCGAGGAGGACACCGCGCCCGCCGAGGTGAAGGTGGAGCTGCCGGTCAACGCCCACCTGCCGCACGACTACGTGCCGGGGGAGCGGCTGCGCCTGGAGATGTACCGCAACCTCGCCCAGGCCGCGGACGACGCCGCCGTGGACGCCGTGGTGGAGGAGCTCAAGGACCGCTACGGCCCGCTGCCGGAGCCGGTGGAGGCGCTCGTCGCCGTCGCCCGGTTCCGCAACCGGGCCCGAGCCGCGGGCGTCACCGAGGTGATGCTGCTGGGGCAGAACGTGAAGTTCGGCCCCGCCGCGGACCTGCCGGAGTCCCGTCAGATGCGCCTGACCCGCATGTACAAGGGCGCCCAGGTCAAGCCGGCCCTGAACGGCGTCCTCATCCCGCGTCCCAAGACCAAGCCGGTCATGGGTCAAGACCTCGTGGACGTCCCGCTGCTCGAGTGGGCGCAGCAGGTGGTCGATGCGATCTTCGCGCCGGAGGGCTGAGGCGGGTCAGGCCGTCCTCACGCGGACGAGGATGCCGTGCGCCTCGAGCATCTCGAGGAAGGCGTGGACGTCGGCCGCGACGTCGGCGGGAGCGAGGCCGAACGCCTCCGCCACCTGGACCGTGACGTCCGTCGTCGACAGCGGCACCGGCGGATCCGCGACCAGGTCGTCCTCCGGGGTGCGGCCGCCCACGAGGACGTCCCAGATCACGTCGCCCGAGGCGCTCAGCAGCAGCGGCTGACCGGCCTCGAGCGTCATGACGGCGGCCTGGCCGCCGGCGATGCGGGCCCACGCGATGTCGGGGGCGAGCGTCCAGCCCTCGGTGGTCTCAACGGTCACGGCGCACCGCCTTCGTCCAGGCCCAGCCGGCGAGTGCGCCGAGCCGAGCGCGCTGCTCGCGCCACAGGTCCGCACGGGTGACAGGCCGGCCCAGGCGCATCTGCAGATGGGGGCGGTTCACCGGGATCGTACGGGCCACGAGGACCGCCCGCTCCCGCGCCGTGGCGGCCGACCGCCACCGGGTGCGGAGCAGCTCGAGACCGCTCTGACTCTCCTGCAACGCCTGGAAGAGGGTCAGCTGCCGGGCGTTGACGCCGTCGGCGGCCTCGCCCGTGGCGACGTGCCAGGCCGCGCCCGCGTCCAGCCGGAGGGCCTCCTCGCGCAGGGCTGCCCAGCTCTCGGCGGTGAGGGACTCCCGGATGTGCCGGACGTCGAGGCCACCGCGGAACGGGTCGCGGGCCGCGTGGACGATCACGACGAGCCGCTGGTGGCGCGGGCTCGGCACCGGGACGGGCCGGCCGGCGATCACGAGGTGGGCGTGCTCGCTCCACAGGGCGTCGAAGGCCGCCTCGGGGGACGCGCCGAGGCCGGGGAAGAGCCGATGCACGTCCACATACCCCAGCTGGTCGTGCCAGAGCGTGGCCGCGTGCTGGAAGATCGACCCTTCCGAGAAGTCAGCGACCGGTTCCCAGCCGTGGGCGCGCAGGAGCTCGATGACGGCGGCGGCATCGGCCAGATGGACCAGCAGGTCCACGTCCGAACTGCGGCGGTGCTCCGGGTAGACGCCGGGCTCGGTGGCGTAGCCCTTGAGGTGCAGGCCCCGGATGCCGGCCCGGTCCAGCAGATGCGCGATGCGGGCGTGCGCGAGGCGGACGCGGACCTCGAGGTCCAGGGACGGCGGGGCGCTCGGTCGCTGTCCCGTCGCTCGTTCTCCCATGGCCGCGAGCTTAGCCGACCCAAAGGAGGGCCCGGCGGTGACTGTGCCGGATGCCCGGTGCAAAGTTAAAGGGGGTTCAGGTGGATTCGTGGACTGACGGCGCGAGACCCGCACGCTCCCGGGTGCTCCGTGTTGACGTGCCATCCATGAACGCGTGGCAGGACTCGCGATGAGCTGCGCGACCTGTCTAGATCCACCTGCAGAGTTCCATTCTCATGTTCACCGAGCATGCCGTTCCCGGCGATCGTCCCCCTGCCGCAGGGCATCCCAGACCTGGACTGGTTGCGCTAATGGGCGCGGACCGCGGGCTTCATCGGTCTTGTTGACTGCATCGCCCGCGGTCGGCTCAGTCGCCGCTCGCTCTGGTGCGGACGCGGCGGTGGAAGGTGGCCCTGCTCGTCACCGCCGCGGTGTGCGTCTTCCTCACGGGCCCTGCACCTCCATGGCGGGCTTCGCGTGCGCCGTCCTGTGGCTCTGGTCGACGCCGCAGATGGGGGTGGCGTCGTGCTCGTCCTCGCCATCCTCGGCGCCTACGCATTCTTAGGCTGCGCCTGTCCGCCCCCCGGCTGCGCACCCCTGCGCGTGGCAGTGGAGGCGGCGCCGTCCCCGAACTCTGACCGCCGGCCGGTCAGGCGCCCGTCGACTCCTCCTCCACGAGGTCCCCGTCGAGGGCCCGGGCGATCTCCCACGCCAGCAGCTCGACGATCGGCTGCGCGGTCTGCGCCATGGCGGCGTAGCCCTCGGCGGGGCCGCGGAACGGGTCCGGCAGATCCGCGTCCGGTCGCTCCCCGTGGGCGATCAGGCGGGAGCGCAGCTCCGCCAGCGCCGTGACGAGCGCGGTGACGCCCGCGCCCGGAGGGACCGCCGCGGCGAGCTCCTCGCCGTGGTCGCGCAGGAGGGTGCCCATGCCGAGGATCGTGAAGGTCCGGCGCACTGACGCGGGGTCCTCGCGCAGCACCTCGTCCAGGTGGTCGTCCGTCGCGGTCAGGACGAGGTCCTGGTCGGCCAGCGGACGCCCGGTCAGCTGCTGCGGTCGATGCTGCGTCAACGCGGCGCGGACTCGGCGGCTCGGTGCGAGGTCGAGCAGCGGGCCGGGGACGGTCAGCGCCTGGTTCGGTTCCGTGCCCGCGCTCGTGACCTCCGCGCGGCCCCGGTCGCCCAGCAGGGCGTTGAGCTGCGCCTGCAGCGCGTACTCCACGTAGGCGGAGCGGCAGATGTTGCCCGTGCACACGACGAGGACGCGGGCGCTCGGCAGGGGGCCGGGGACACGGCCGGCCGGCGTCGCATGCTGCCGCGGCGCGGCGGGGTCGGCCGGGTGGGGGAGGAACGCCGGGCCGAGCCGGAACTCGGCGAGGCGATCCTCCCGCGCCGTGGAGGCCGCCGGGGCGCCGGCGTCGCCGCCGTCACCCGCCGGGTGGCCGCCGTCGCGGGTCGGCGCCTCGGGCTCCTCCGGCGTCGACGGCAGGAACGGATTGCGGATCGGGGGGCGATGATCCCGGCTCATGGTTGTGTCCTCTCCGAGGCGGTCGTGACGCGCGGCAGCGCGGACGTGACGGGGTGCGGGGGCTCCACGTGTCGCAGGCGGTGCACCGGGTGCCAGCGGCGGCGCGCCCCCGTGAACGGCTTGGACAGGGGGGTGGCGAGCAGGGCGAGGCCTGCCAGCCAGCTGAGGGCGAGCGCGAGGGCGAACTTGACGGCGTTGTCCTCCACGCCGTGGCGCGTGACCCACATCAGCACCCAGCCGTGCAGCAGCACCACCACCGTGCCCGTCCGGACCAGGGCGGTGATGGCGCGGCGCAGGGCCTGACCCGTCCCGGTGCGTCGGGCGAAGGAGCGCAGCAGTCCCTCCACCGTGGAACCGAACACGAGCACCATCCCCGCGGACATCAGGACGCCCACGGCGGGGGTGAGCACCGGCGTGCCGAAGCCGCCGAACTTGATGTTGGGCGGCTCCAGGCCCAGCCGGACCGCGACCAGCCCGAGCAGCACCAGGCCGAGGCCGATGAGCGTCCGATGGCGTCGCACGTGCGGTTGGACGCGGCGGCGGAACGTCTCGCCGCTGAGGACGAACAGCAGGCACGGCAGGGCCAGCCCGACGCCCAGAGGCGTGCGGGCGATCGCGGAGTCCGGCACGAGGTGGGCCCACGCCAGCCCGGCCAGGCCCACGGCCCAGGCGACGGCGGACGGGAAGCGCTCGAGGAATCGGCGCAGCACCGTGGTGAAGAACAGGACGGAGATGAACCAGAACGCCCACCACGGGGGCTCTTGGTCCGCGCCCCCGTACCAGCCGGTGATCATCAGGCGCCGCAGGAGGTCGGGGTCGTCAGCGAACCACGCGAACGCGGCCACGGACATGAGCGCCGCCCACACCAGGTACGGCACCATCAGGCTCCGGAAGCGGCCCCGCACGTCCGTGGCCCAGGGGCGGCCGCGCGTCCAGAAGTAGCCGGTGAGGAAGAAGAACAGCGGCATCCGCCAGATCTCCAGGTACCGGCTGAAGGTGAGGTCCGTCAGGTACGCGTGACCCAGCACCACCGCCGCGATGGAGACAAGCCGAAGGGCGTCCACCCCCGTGTTGCGGGTGGACGCCCTTCGGCGCGCGGCGGCCGGACGACCGGTGTCAGCGATCCTCGGCTCCGGGACGGCTCAGCGGTGCGCGGCGCCGGTCTCGACGGCGTGGGCGCCGGTGGCGGCGTGCTCGACGACGGGACGGGTGTGGATGGCGGTGGTGTCCACGGTGTCGCTGCGGCCCAGGAACGCCTTGGGGATCATGAAGGCCACGGTGGCCAGGGCCAGCGCGATCAGGCCGGGGATCCAGACCGACTCGAGCGACCAGAAGCCCATGGCGTAGAGGCAGCCGAGGAACGCGCCGAAGGCGACGATGAAGGCGATCAGGGAACCCCAGACGCCGCCCACGTTGGAGTGGTCGATGGCCTTGCCGTTGCGGATCACGTGATGCTCCTTCGGTGCGGTCCCGGCCGGGGCGGACGCCCGGCCGAAGTGATGCGAGTCAGTCGGATCCCAGGATAGCAAGCGCGGAGCTGGCCCCGATCCGGGTGGCGCCGGCCTCGATCATCGCCAGGGCGTCCGCGCGGGTGCGCACCCCGCCGGAGGCCTTCACGCCGATGCGCTCGCCCACGGTGCGGCGCATCAGCGCGACGTGCTCGACGGTGGCGCCCGCGGTGGAGAAGCCCGTGGAGGTCTTCACGAAGTCCGCCCCGGCCTCGACCGCGGCCTCGCAGGCCAGGACGATCGCGTCGTCGTCCAGCAGGGCGGTCTCCACGATCACCTTGAGCAGCGCCCCGCCGTCGCCCGCGGGGCCGTCCGCGTGCGCGGCCTCGGCCACGGCGCGGACGTCCGCGACGAGCCGGTCGCGGTCCCCGGCGCGGGCCGCGGCGACGTCGAGGACCATGTCCACCTCGTCCGCGCCGGCGTCGATCGCCTGCCGGGCCTCGAAGGCCTTGACCTCCGAGGCGTTGGCGCCGAGGGGGAAGCCGATCACGGTGCAGGTCAGCACGTCCGAGCCCGCGAGCTCGGCGGCCACCAGCGGCACCCACACGGGGTTGATGCAGACGCTCTTGACCCCGGCCTCGCGGGACTCGGCCACGAGGCGGCGCACGTCCGCCTCCGAGGTGTCGGCCTTCAGGGCGGTCGCGTCGATGTACTTCGCCAGCTCGGCGGTGGTGAGGGAGACGGTCATACCCGCCAGCCTACCGAGGCTCAGCCGCCCACGAGGGCCGTCACCTCGGCCCGCAGCGCCTCGAGCCGCTCGGCGGCCGCGGCCGGGTCGGCGTCCCGGGTGCCGAGGTAGCACTTGAGCTTCGGCTCGGTGCCGGAGGGACGCACGAGCACGCGGGTGCCGGAGTCGGTGGCGAACAGCAGCGCGTCCGTGGGCGGCAGCCCGTCCCCGCCGGCGGCCAGGTCCCGGTGCACGGTGACCGGCTCGCCCGCGAGCGTGGCCGGGGCCTGCTGACGCAGGGCGGTCATGGTGCGGGCGATCAGGGACAGGTCCGCCACGCGGACCGAGACCTGGGCGCTGGGCATGGCGCCGGTGACCGCGTCGACGTCGGCCAGGGCGTCCGTCAGGCCGCGTCCCTGCGCTGTGAGGGCGGCGGCCAGCTCCGCGGCCATGAGGGCGGCCGTGATGCCGTCCTTGTCCCGCACCATGTCCGGGTCCACGCAGTAGCCGAGGGCCTCCTCGTAGCCGAAGCCGAGGTCCGGGGCGCGGGAGATCCACTTGAAGCCGGTCAGCGTGACGTGGTGCCTCACCCCGTTCGCCTCCGCCAGGGCGGCCAGCTGCGGGGAGGAGACCACGGAGTTCGCGGCGCTGCGGCCGGCCGCGTGCAGGGCCGGCATCGCGTGCGCGCCCAGCAGCGTCCCGACGGCGTCGCCCGAGAGCATCCGCCACGTGCGGGCACCGTCCGCGTCGGTGACGGGCGCGGCCAGGGCCAGGCGGTCGGCGTCGGGGTCGTTGGCGATCACCAGGTCCGCGTCCACCTCGGCGGCCAGGGCGAGGGCGAGGTCCATCGCCCCCGGCTCCTCCGGGTTGGGGAACGCGACCGTGGGGAAGGCCGGGTCCGGGGCGGCCTGCTCGGCCACCACGTGGACGGGGCCGAAGCCGGCGTCCTCGAGCAGGCCCGGGACCACGGCGCCGCCCACTCCGTGCAGGGGCGTGTAGACCACGCGCAGGTCGCGGTGGCCGTGCCGGTCGTCGTCGAGCACGCCGAGGGCCGCCGCACGGTAGGCCTCCAGCAGGTCCGGCCCGGCCACGGTCCAGCCGTCGTCGGCGAGCGGGATATCCGCGGCCCACGCCGCGTGGTCGATGCGGGCGGCGATCTGCGCGTCCGCGGGGGAGACGATCTGCGCCCCCCGGCCCGCCTCGTCCGTGAGCCGCCCGCCGAGGTAGACCTTGTAACCGTTGTCCGCGGGCGGGTTGTGGCTGGCCGTGACCATCACGCCCGCGTCCGCGCTGAGATGGCGCACCGCGAAGGCGAGCACCGGCGTCGGCAGCGGGTCCGGCAGCAGGACGGTCTGCACGCCCGCGGCCGTCAGGACGGCGGCCGTGTCCGCGGCGAAGGCGGCCGAACCGCGCCGCGCGTCGTACCCGACGACGGCCAGCGGCGGGGCCGCGTCCCGTCCGACGCCGTCCCACAGGTGGGCGGCCAGACCCGCCGCGGTACGGCGCACCACGAGCCGGTTCATGCGGGACTCGCCCGGGCCCTCCTCGGCGCGCAGGCCGGCGGTGCCGAAGGCGAGCGGCCCGGCGAAGCGCGCGGCGAGCACCGCCCGGGCGGCCGCGGCCTCCGGGCCGACGCCGGCGGCCGCGTCGAGCTCGGCGCGCAGGGTGTCCCGGTGCGCGGGGTCAGGGTCCTCCGCCGCCCACCGCTCAGCCCGGGCGAGGACGTCCTCCGGGAGCGCGGCGACGTCGTCGTGCGGGGGATGCGCGGGCATCAGAGCCGCCCCACGATGTCCGCGAGCAGACGCGCGATGCGCGGGCCGGCGGCCTGGCCGGCCTCGACGACCTCGGCGTGGGACAGCGGCGTCTCCGAGATGCCGGCGCCGAGGTTGGTCACCAGCGAGATGCCGAACACCTCCAGCCCGGCGTGACGGGCCGCGATCGCGTCCAGTGCCGTGGACATGCCGACGAGGTCGCCGCCGAGGGTGCGCGCCATCCGCACCTCGGCGGGGGTCTCGTACTGCGGGCCGGCGAACTGGACGTACACGCCCTCGCGCAGGGACGGGTCCACCTCACGGGCGATCGCACGCAGCCGCGGGGAGTAGAGGTCGGTCAGGTCCACGAACGTGGCGCCGACGAGCGGGGTGGCGCCGGTGAGGTTGATGTGGTCCGCGATCAGGACGGGGGTGCCCGGGGCGATCTCCGGGTCCAGGCCGCCGCAGCCGTTGGTCAGCACCACGGTGCGCGCCCCAGCAGCGGCGGCGGTGCGGACGGTGTGCGCCACGGCCTGGGCGTCGCGGGACTCGTAGAAGTGCGTGCGCGAGCCGAAGACGAGGGCGTGCGTGCCGTCCGGCAGTCGGACCGAGCGGATCACCGCGTTGTGGCCGGGCACCTTCGGGGCGTGGAAGCCGGGCACCTCGGCCAGCGGCACGGCGGCGACCTCGTCGCCGATCAGGCCGGCGGCCTCGCCCCAGCCGGAGCCGAGGACGACGGCGACGCGGTGCTCCGCCACGCCCGTCGCCCGGGCGATGGTGTCGGCGGCCGCGCGGGCCTCGGCGAAGCCCGGATGGTCGCCGGTCAAGGGGGAGTCGGGGGAGGGGATGCTGGTCTGGTCGGTCACGTCGTGGAGTCTAGGCGGTGTCCCGTGAGCGCGGGCTAGGACTTTCCCGTCCGCGGCGGACACAATGGAGCCCGTGAGCGAGGAAAACAGCACCTTCATCCCGTCCCTGACCATCATCGGCGGCGGCCCCGGCGGCTACGAGGCCGCCATGGTGGCCGCGAAGCTGGGCGCCCGCGTGACCCTGGTCGAGCGCCAGGGGTTGGGCGGCGCGGCAGTCCTCACGGACGTGGTCCCCTCCAAGACGCTGATCGCCGCCGCCGACTCGATGCGCCGCGTGGGCGCCTCCGTGGACCTGGGCGTCGACCTCGGCGGGGGCGACGTCCACGCGGACATGGGCCGGGTCGGCCACCGCATCCTGAACCTGGCCCACGAGCAGTCCTCGGACATCCGCGCGGGCCTCGAGCGGGTCGGCGTCCGGGTGATCGACGGCGTGGGCCGCGTCGTCGGCCCCCACGAGGTGTCCGTCCGCGCCCTCGACGACGCCGACGCCGGCGCCGAGCCCGAGATCATCACCTCGGACGCGATCCTCGTGGCCGTCGGCGCGAGCCCCCGCGAGCTGCCCACCGCCGTCCCGGACGGCGAGCGGATCTTCAACTGGAAGCAGGTCTACAACCTCAAGGAGCTGCCCGAGCACCTGATCGTCGTGGGCTCCGGCGTCACCGGCGCCGAGTTCGCCTCGGCCTACAACCGCCTCGGCGCCAAGGTCACCCTCGTCTCCTCGCGCGACCGCGTGCTCCCCGGCGAGGACGCCGACGCCGCCGAGCTGCTCGAGAAGGTCTTCGAGGGCAATGGCCTCAGGGTGGTCTCCCGCTCCCGGGCCGAGTCCGTCGAGCGGACCGAGACCGGCGTGCGCGTGCACCTCTCCGGCGAGGGCGCCGAGGACACCCCGTCGATCGAGGGCTCCCACGCGCTGGTGGCCGTCGGCGGCGTGCCGAACACGGCGGGCCTCGGCCTCGACGACGTGGGCGTGAAGCTGACCGGCTCCGGCCACGTGCTCGTGGACGGCGTCTCCCGCACGTCCGTGCCGAGCATCTACGCGGCGGGCGACTGCACGGGCAAGCTCGCCCTCGCCTCGGTGGCGGCCATGCAGGGGCGCATCGCCGTCGCCCACCTGCTCGGCGACGCCCTCAAGCCGCTGCGTCCGCACCTGCTGGCCTCGAACATCTTCACCTCGCCGGAGATCGCCACCGTGGGCGTCTCGCAGGCGCAGGTGGACTCCGGCCAGTACCAGGCGGACGTGCTGCGCCTGGACTTCCACACCAACCCCCGCGCCAAGATGTCCGGCGCGGAGGAGGGGTTCGTGAAGATCTTCGCGCGACAGGGCTCCGGCACCGTGATCGGCGGCGTGGTGGTCTCGCCGCGCGCCTCCGAGCTGATCTACGCGCTCGCGCTCGCGGTCACGCACAAGCTGCACGTGGACGACCTCGCGGACACCTTCACCGTGTACCCGTCCATGTCCGGGTCGATCGCGGAGGCGGCGCGACGCCTGCACGTGCGCATCTGACCCAGAGACGACTTTCGGTCGTGAGATAGGGCCTATCTCACGACCGAAAGCGTCCATTCCCCCGATGTCACGTTCGACAGTGCGGGCGTGGGGCGCGGGGGGAGCGCCGGGGGCCGGGCGGGGTCAGCGCGCGGCGCGGCGCTCCCGGGCCGAGGTGACGGTGTCGAGGTCCGTATGGCGGGTCTCGGGGGAGAGCACCAGCGCGATGACGGTGATCGCCGAGGCGGCGGCCAGGTAGTAGCCGACGTAGGAGACGTCGAACTTCTGCACGAGCCAGGCCGCGATGAAGGGGGTCAGCGCCGCGCCGAGGATCGAGGACACGTTGTAGGCGATGCCGGAGCCGGTGTAGCGCGTGTTCGTGGGGAACAGCTCAGGCAGCACCGCGGACATCGGCCCGAAGGTCAGGCCCATGAGCGTCATGCCCGTGGCCAGGAACGCCAGCATCAGCGGCACGTTCAGCTCCGCGCCCACGCCCATGTTCTCCGGCGAGAGCCACAGGCCGAACGAGAGGCCGAACACCACCATGAGCACCGAGATCACGATCAGGGTGGGGCGGCGGCCGAAGCGGTCCGCCAGCAGGCCGGAGACCGGCACGAACGCCGCGAAGAACAGGATGCCGACCAGCTGCAGCACGAGGAACTCGGCGTAGGGGACGCCCAGGAAGCCGTTGGCCGGCTTGCCGATCGCGTAGGAGAGGATCCACGTGGTCATCAGGTAGAAGAGCACGTAGGTGGCGTACATGACGAAGGTGCCCAGGATCAGCTCCCACCAGTTGCGGCGGAACACCTCGCCCAGCGGCGCCTTCACGCGCTGGTCGCGGTCGAGGGCGCGCTGGAAGACCGGGGTCTCCTCGAGCTTGACGCGGACGTAGAGGCCCACGGCCACCATCACGATCGAGAGCAGGAACGGCACGCGCCACACCCACGTGAGGAACGGGCCGTCGAGCACCGGGCTCGTGGAGTCGTGGTCGAAGCCGAGCACCAGCGCGAGGAACAGGCCGTTGGCCAGCAGGAAGCCGATCGGCGCGCCGAGCTGCGGCCACATGGCCGCCTGCGCGCGCTTGCCGTCCTTGGCGTACTCCGTGGCCAGCAGGGCGGCGCCGGACCACTCGCCGCCGAGCCCCAGGCCCTGGAAGAAGCGCAGCAGCGTCAGCATGGCCGGCGCCCACAGGCCGATCTGGAAGTACGTGGGCAGCAGGCCGATGAGGAACGTCGCGATGCCCATGGTCAGCAGCGAGCCGATGAGCGTGGTCTTGCGGCCCACACGATCGCCCAGGTGGCCGAAGACGACGGCGCCCAGCGGCCGGGCGACGAACGCCGCGCCGAAGGTGGCCATGGAGGCCAGCAGGGCCGTGTTGTCGTCGCCGCCCGCGAAGAAGATCAGCGGGAACACCGAGACGGCGGCCGTGGCGTAGATGTAGAAGTCGTAGAACTCGATCGAGGTGCCCACGAGCGAGGCGATGATGACCCGCGAGCGGGGCACCTCCTCCGCGGTGGCGACCGCGTCCGACGTGAGATCGGTGGGGGCGCCCGGGTTCACGGGCGGGGTGGAGTGGGACATGGTGTCTCCCTGGTATGACGGGCACAGGGGGTCGCGAACGACCACGATGTGAGACGAAGATGCGTGTCAGGTTAAGCCTCGTCGCGCCGATCTGCGAGAGTCATGTCCCCGTCGTCCACCATGTGGAACCAGCCCACGACGCCGGCGCTCCCCGCCGTCGTCGCCGGCGGCTCACTCCGCGTCGGCGATGGTGGCGATCACCGTGCCGGCCGTGACCGTCTGGCCCGGCTCGACCTCGAGACCGCTGACCACGCCCGCGCGGTGGGCCGCGAGCGGCTGCTCCATCTTCATGGCCTCCACGACCACGATCAGGTCGCCCTCGGCCACGGTCTGGCCGTTCTCGGCGGCGACCTTCACCACGGTGCCCTGCATCGGGGCGGTCAGCGCGTCCGTGCTGACGGCCGCGGCCACCGGTGCGCCGCGCTTGCCGCGGGGCCGGCGTCGTCCCGCACCGGCCCGCTGGGCGGCGCCGGAGATCGTGTGCAGGGCCTCGCCCCACGTGGGCAGGGTGACGTCCACGCGCTTGCCGTTGACCTCCACGGTCACGGTGTGGCGCGCCTCGCGGGGGGCCGGCTCGGCCGGGGTGAGGGCGCTCGGCTCGATGCGGTTCGCGAACTCCGTCTCGATCCACCGGGTGTGCACCGAGAACGGCTCCTCCGAGCCGGCGATCTCGGGGGCGAAGGCGGGGTCGCGCACCACGGCGCGATGGAAGGGCAGCACCGAGGGCATGCCGACGATCTCGGCCTCGCGCAGGGCGCGGGCGGCGCGCTGCAGGGCCTGGCGGCGGTCCGCGCCGGTGACGATCAGCTTGGCGACCATGGAGTCGAAGGCCCCGGAGACGGCCTCGCCCTCCACCACGCCGGAGTCCACGCGCACGCCCGGGCCGCTGGGCATGCGGAACGTGGTGAGCCGGCCGGGGGCGGGCAGGAAGTTGCGGCCCGGGTCCTCGCCGTTGAGGCGGAACTCGATCGAGTGGCCGCGGGGCTGCGGGTCCGTGTAGCCGAGGGCCTCACCGCGGGCCAGGCGGAACTGCTCGCGCACGAGGTCGATGCCGGTGATCTCCTCGGAGACCGGGTGCTCCACCTGCAGGCGCGTGTTCACCTCGAGGAAGGAGATGGTGCCGTCCTGGCCCACGAGGAACTCGCACGTGCCCGCGCCGACGTAGCCGGCCTCCTGCAGGATCGCCTTGGAGGACTCCACGAGGCGGGCGTTCTGCTCATCCGTGAGGAACGGCGCCGGGGCCTCCTCCACGAGCTTCTGGTTGCGGCGCTGCA
>NZ_JALJRI010000001.1:0-31563 GCF_024519795.1 Micrococcus sp. Mcc89
CGCCGGCCACTGGATGGCAGGGGTTTGTCATATAACGCCACATGACGCGGGCGGGAGGCGGGGTCCAGCCCTCCGAGAGGTCGGGAAATGAGACCTGTGTCACGTCGTTCCTTCCACGGCGCCCCGGTGTGGTTGACTTTTTCCCTGCACCGGTGACGACGCCGAGGCGCCCCTCACCATCTTGAGCGGCCGAGAGATCTGGCTCGACGACGCCGCAGCAACCACACCCCCACCGACCGGGCGCAGGTGCTAACGCCAGGACCGATGGAAAGGACGGGAATGTCGTCTACCCCTGCTCTCAGCACGTCTGCTCATCCCATGGGCACGCCCATGATCGAGGTGCGTGGTCTCGAGAAGACCTTCCGCCAGGGCGCGAAGGAGATCCGTGCGCTGCGCGGCGTCGACCTCGCCGTGGCCCCGGGCCGCATCCACGGGATCATCGGCCAGTCCGGCGCGGGCAAGTCCACGCTCGTGCGGTGCCTGACCCTGCTCGAGCCCCCGACCTCCGGGACGGTCTCCGTGGCGGGCAAGGACCTGACCCGGGAGTCGCGCTCCGGCCTGCTGGACTCCCGCCGCCGGATCGGCATGGTCTTCCAGCACGCCAACCTGTTCTCCTCCCGGACCGCCCGCGACAACGTGGCCTATCCGCTCGAGGTCGCCGGCGGGTCCGATGCCGCCGCGCGTCGGGCGCGCGCAGACGAGCTGCTCGCCCTGGTGGGTCTTGAGGGCTTCGAAGGGTCCTACCCGGCGCAGCTGTCCGGCGGTCAGAAGCAGCGGGTGGGCATCGCTCGCGCGCTCGCGTCGGACCCCGACGTGCTGCTCTGCGACGAGCCCACCTCGGCCCTCGACCCCGCGAGCACGGAGGGTGTCCTGACCCTGATCGAGGACCTTTCCCGGCGCCTGGGCCTGACCGTCCTGGTCATCACCCACGAGATGCACGTGGTCAAGCGACTGTGCCACGAGGTGTCCCTCCTGCAGGACGGGCGGATCGTCCAGTCCGGCGACCTCGGGGACGTGGCGTCCGACCTCGACTCGCCGCTGTCCGCCGCGTTGCTGCCGTTGCCCACGCCCCATGCCGCTCGGGACCAGCGCCTCGTGGAGGTGCTCGGCCGGGGCCGGGCCGCCTCCCTGCCCATCACCCAGCTGGTCCGCGACGCGGGCGCCGGCGACGTCGAGATCCTGGCCGGCACCGTCGAGGACCTCGCGGGGGAGCGCTTCTCCCACCAGCTCCTGGGCCTGTCCGCCACGGAGGCCTCGGCCGACGCCGTGGTGGCGCGCCTGCAGGAGGCAGGCCTGACCGCTCGCGTCCGCACGGCTCGGCAGGCAGCCCAGGACCACGTCACCGCGGATGAGATCGGAGGAGCCCGATGACCTGGCTCGAGAAGCTGACCACGAACCCGGCGATCACCGAGGCCCTGCCTGAGGCGGTCGTGGAGACGTTGCTGATGGTGGCGATCTCCGGCGTCGCCACCGTGCTGATCGGCGGCCTCCTGGGCATCGTGCTGCATGTGACCCGTCCGGGGGGATTGAATCCCATGCCCGCCCTCTACACGGTGCTGTCCGCCGTGATCGTCAACATCACGAGGTCGATCCCGTACGCCATCCTCATGGTGGCGCTCATCCCGCTGACCAAGTGGCTCGTGGGCACGGCGATCGGGCCCATCGCGGCGACCATCTCCCTGACCATCGGCACCGCGCCGTTCTTCGCGCGCCTTGTGGAGTCGGCGCTGCGTGAGATCCCTTCGGGCACCGTGGACGCCGCGCAGGTCATGGGCTCCACCCGTGGCCAGGTCATCCGCAAGGTCCTCCTCCCGGAAGCCATGCCCGGCCTGATCGCGGCGACGACCACCACCCTGGTGACGCTCGTGGGCTACTCGGCCATGGCCGGCCTGATCGGCGGCGGCGGCCTCGGCCGCCTCGCCTACAACTACGGCTACCAGCGATTCCAGACCGAGGTGATGGTCGTGACCATCGTCGTCATCGTCGTCCTGGTGCAGCTCATCCAGTGGATCGGCGACCTGCTGATCCGCCGCATGGACCACCGCTGACCCCTCACCTTCTTCTTCATCTCTCCATCCCTCCGACACGAAAGGCCCCTCCCATGGCTCTGTCACCCCTCTCCCGCCGCACCGCCCTCAGCGCCGGCACCGCCGCTCTCGCCCTCGCCCTCTCCGCCTGCGGCGCCAGCGGCTCCGACTCGGCGGCCTCCTCCGCCCCCACCCCGGACCCGGCGAATCCCGTCGTCGTGAAGGTGGGGGCGAACCCCGTGCCGCACGCCCAGATCCTCGAGTTCGTGGACGAGAACCTCGCGAAGGAGGCGGGCATCGATCTGGAGATCCAGGAGTTCGACGACTACCAGATGCCCAACACCGCGCTCAACGAGGGCAAGATCGACGCGAACTACTACATGCACGAGCCGTTCTTCAACAAGCAGGTCGAGGAGCGCGGCCTGAAGATGGAGCACGGCGAGGGCGTGCACATCGAGCCCTACGCCGCGTTCTCCCAGAAGTTCGACTCCGTGGACCAGGTGCCGGACGGCGCCACCGTGGCCATCACGAACGACCCCGGCAACCAGCCCCGTGCCCTCAAGATGCTGGAGCAGGCCGGCCTGCTCCAGGACATCCAGGACGACTCCGCCGCCCTGACCCTCACCCCCGAGCAGAACCCGAAGGGCCTGCAGTTCGAGGAGAACCAGCCGGAGATCCTCGTGCAGATCCTGGACGACCCGGCGGTGGACCTCGCCATCATCAACGGCAACTACTTCATCCAGGCCGGCATGACCCTGGAGGACGCCGTGGTGGTCGAGGAGATCTCCGGCGAGAACCCCTACGCCAACTTCGTGGCATGGCGCGAGGGGGAGAAGACCCCGGGAGTGGAGAAGCTCGACGAGCTGCTGCACTCGCCGGAGGTCAAGGAGTACATCGAGCAGACCTGGCCGGGCGGCGACGTCACCCCGGCCTTCTGAGTCGGAGCGTCCCTGACGGCGCCCCGCGCCTGCCTCATCGGCCGGTGACATCCCGCGGGGACGTCACCGGCCGTCGTCGTCGTTCTGGCAGACTTCGGCCCATGACCGACATCACCTCCACCCCCGCGACCTCCGTCGCCGACGATCCCCTGGCCTTCTACGTGCGCCTCGGCGAGCCCACCGTGGACGCCGACGGCGTCCGCACCTCCCGCGTGCGCTCCACCGTGCACGCCCAGGGCGCATGGCGGGAAGAGGAGATGCACATGGCCGCCGTCTCGGGCCTGCTGCTGCACGAGGTGGCCGCGCACGAGACCACTCCCGGGCTGCGGGTGGGACGGCTCTCCTACGACATCCTGGGCACGCTCTGGTCGGGCGAGCTCGAGGTGGTCACGCGCACCCTGCGTCCGGGCCGGACCATCGAGCTCGTCGAGTCCGTGCTCCACGCCCGGGGCCGCACCGTGCTGACCCTGCGGGCCTGGCTGCTGTCCACCTCGGACACCTCCGCCGTCGCCCAGCTGCCGGACGAGCCCCTCCCGCCGCGCTCGCAGGCGCAGTCGCACAACGCGCTCCACGGATGGGGAGGCGGGTACATCGCCTCTCTCAACGGCGTCATCCTGCCCGGCCACGGGCCGGGCCACGGCCGGGTGTGGCTCACCACGGACCGCGAGATGGTGGCGGGGGAGAGCACGAGCGACCTGGTGCGCCTGATCAGCCTCACCGATGCAGCCAACGGGATCGCCCCGGCCCTGCCGGCGAAGCCGGGCGGGTGGTTCTTCCCCAACGTGGACCTGCAGATCCACCTGTACCGCGAGCCCACCGGCCACTGGCTCGGCCTCGCGGGGCAGGTCACGGTGGGCCCGGACGGCGTGGGCCTGACCAGCACCGTCCTCCACGACGACGACGGCCCCTTCGCCCACGTCGAGCAGACCCTCACCCTGCGCTCCTGGCCGGTCGAGGGCGGCCTGTGAGCGCAGCTCCCCGGCTGCGCTGGGCTGTGCAGGAGCGGACCCTCGGGGCCGTCGAAGACCTCGACTGGGCCATGGGCGAGCTGGCCGTCTTCCGCGCCGCCGCGGCCGAGGGAAGGGCCCTCGACGATCTGATCCGCGTCTACGTGCCCGAACCGACGGTCGCGTTCGGCCAGCGCGACGCGCGGCTGCCCGGCTTCGCGGCCGCGGCTGCGGCGGCCCGGGCCCACGGCTTCGCGCCGGCGGTGCGCCGGGCCGGCGGGCGGGCGGCGGCCTACCATCACGGCTGCCTGGTGGTGGACCACCTGAGCCAGCAGGAGGACGCGGCGCTCACGCAGCAGGCCCGGTTCGCGGAGTTCGCCGACCTGTTCGTGCGGGCGTTCGCGCGCATGGACGTGCCCGCCTCCGTGGGCGAGATTCCGGGGGAGTACTGCCCGGGCGAGTTCTCCGTGCAGGGTCCTGCGCCGACCTACCCGGTGAAGCTGGCCGGCTCCGCGCAGCGCGTGGTGAAGGGGGCGTTCCTGTTCTCCACCCACGTGGTGGTGTCCGACCCCGCTCCGCTGCGGGCCGTGCTCGTCGACGTCTACCGGGAGCTCGGTCTGGACATGGATCCCCGTACGGCGGGCGCGGCCGAGGACGTGCGTCCCGGGGTGAGCGTTCCCGCGTTCGCCGCGGCCCTGCGGGAGGAGTACACGGCGTGGGCGGCCGCCGCCGGGATCGAGGTCGTGGCCGAGCAGCTCGCCGTCCTCGGCGCGCGCACCTCCGGCTGAGGGCACGGACTGGCTGCGGGCGGGCCGTCAGGCCGTGAGATCCGCGATGATCTCCCGCTTGCGTCGCGGGGTGAAGCCGGCCGCCACGGCCGCCGCCCGGCGCGCCGCGTCCGTCCGGTACAGGGACCAGCCCCGCTGCACGAGGAACGGCACCGGCTTGCGGCGTTCGGCGACATCGCGCACGAACCGGCGGGCCGCCGTCGTGGTCCGCGCCTGGTCGATGTACCAGGCCGCGTAGCGGACTCCGGCCCGGTCCAGGGCGGCGGGCATGCGCTCGGCGAAGATGCCCTCCGCCACGATCACCCCGCCCGGCTCGAGCGCGACGGTGCTGTGCCCGCGGACGGAGGACGTGGAGATGTCGTAGTCGGGCACGCGCGTGGCGCCCTCCTCGAGCAGTTCGACGACCGCGTCCACGGCCGCCTGCTCATCCCACGTTCCGGGGTGGTCCCAGTCGATCTCGCCGTACGGGGTGCGCGGGAACACGGGGCCGGGCCCACCCGCGGCGCCGTCGTCGGACTGCGGACGGTAGAACGCATCGAGCGAGAGGTGGGGCCGGCCGTGCCGCCGGGCCAGGTAGGACTTGCCGGAGCCCGACGCGCCGCCGAGCAGGATCACGGAGGGAGGGGGCGAGGCGGGGAGGATGGTCACGGGGGACCATTCTTCCCCACCTCGGCGCGTCCTCAGTGGCCGCGGTCGATCCACTCCTGCAGGTGCGGCTTCTCCGTGCCGATCGTGGTGGAGTCACCGTGGCCGGTGTGGACCACGGTGGCCTCCGGCAGCGGGAACAGGCGCTCGCGGATGGACTCGATGATCGTGTCGAAGTCCGAGTACGAGCGGCCGGTGGCGCCGGGCCCGCCCTGGAACAGGGTGTCGCCGGAGAACACGACACCCGTCGGGGCGCCGTCGTCGCCGGCCTCGCCCAGGGCGGGGGCGTACAGGCAGACCGAGCCGGGGGAGTGGCCGGGGGTGTGCAGCACCCGCAGCTCGACGCCGGCCACGCGCAGGACGTCGCCCTCGGCGAGCGCGCCGTCGGGCTCCTCGTCGGGGAAGACGGCGTCCCAGAGCATGCGGTCTGCGGGGTGGAGCAGCACGGGGGCGTCCACCATCTGGCGGAACTCTTGGACCTGGCGGATGTGGTCGTCGTGGCCGTGGGTGAGGACGATGGCCAGCACCTGGCGGCCGTTCACCTTCTTCCAGACGGCCGAGGCGTCATGGGCCGGGTCGATGACGACGCACTGCTCCGCGCCGCCGACGATCCACACGTTGTTGTCCACGTCGAACGTCTCCCCGTCCAGGGAGAACGTGCCGGAGGTGACCAGGTGATCGATGCGCGCCATCAGAGCACCACCACCGAGCGCAGGACGTCGCCGGACTTCATCGTCTCGAAGGCCTCGTTCACCTCATCCAGGGCGATGGTCTCCGTGACGAACTCGTCCAGCGGCAGGCGGCCCAGGCGGTACTGGTCCACGAGCATCGGGAAGTCGCGCTCCGGCAGGCAGTCGCCGTACCACGAGGACTTCAGCGCGCCGCCGCGACCGAAGACCTCCAGCAGGGGCAGCTGCAGCTCCATGCCGGGGGTGGGCACGCCCACCAGGACGACGCGGCCGGCCAGGTCCCGGGCGTAGAACGCCTGCTCGTAGGTCTCCGGGCGGCCGACCGCCTCGATGACCACGTCGGCGCCGAAGCCGCCGGTCGCCGCGCGGATGGCCTCCACGGGGTCCTCGTCCTTCGAGTTCACGGTGTGGGTGGCGCCGAGCTCCTCGGCCTTCGCGAGCTTCTTGGCGTCGATGTCCACCGCGATGATCGTGGTGGCGCCGGCGAGCTTCGCCCCGGCGATCGCGGCCACGCCGACGCCGCCGCAGCCGATCACGGCCACGGACTCGCCGCGCTTGACCTCGCCGGTGTTGATGGCCGCGCCGATGCCGGCCATGATCCCGCAGCCGAGCAGGCCGACCGCGGCCTGCTCCTCGGGAGTGTCGACGCCGTCGACCTTGGTGCACTGCTTGGCGTGGACGAGCGTCTTGTCCGCGAACGCCCCGATGCCCAGGGCCGGGGACAGCTCCGTGCCGTCCTCGAGGGTCATCTTCTGGGTCGCGTTGTGGGTGTTGAAGCAGTACTTCGGCTCGCCCTTCCGGCATGCGCGGCACTCGCCGCACACGGCGCGCCAGTTGAGGATCACGGTGTCGCCGACCTTGACGTGGTCGACGCCCTCGCCGATCGCGGAGACCACACCCGTGGCCTCGTGGCCGAGCAGGTACGGGTACTCGTCCCCGATCCCGCCCTGCTGGTAGTGCAGATCCGTGTGGCAGACGCCGCAGGTCTTGATGTCGACGACGGCCTCGCCGGGTCCCGGATCGGGGATGACGATGGTCTCGACGGTGACGGGGGCGTCCTTCGCCATGGCGACGACGCCGCGGACCTTCTGGGACACGTTGTTCCTCCTGGTGGTGGGGTTCTGCCCGATGCTGCGCATGCGTGGGGCGGCGCGACGTGCGGGCTCGTTCTGCCCATCCCATCACAGGACCCTGTGCGACGCATCGGTGAGAGGCCGGGGGGCCTGGTGTGTGGCGTCACCACGGCGGCCGGGGGAGACTGCAACCTGACCCGCAACATCGATGCGAACGGAGGGGCGAACCGTGGCACGACATGGCAGAGACGAGGACGAGGCGCACGAGGCTCCGGCCGGTGCCGGCACGCTCGCGCAATGGCGCATCCCACTGGTGGGGCTGCTGATCGGCGTCGGCCTGGGGGTGGTGTTCGGACTGGGCACCGAGAGGCCCTGGGGCACTGTGCTCGGCTGCGCGATGATGGGCTTCGCCCTCGGCATCGCGTGGATGTATGTCGAGCGTGGCCGGGACGGGAGGGACCGCTGACGTGTGCGGCCGCTACGTGATGGCCCGCGCCACGAGCGACCTGGTGGCCCTGGGCGATGCCGAGACGAATGAGGAGCTGGTGCTGCGCCAGAGCTGGAACGTGGCGCCGACAGCCGAGGTGCCGATCCTCGTGGCGCATGCGGACGACGTCGGCGCCGGAGTGACCCGGCGGATCCACGTGGCGCGCTGGGGCCTGGTGCCGCCGTGGGCGAAGGAGCTGTCCGTGGGGTCCCGTGCGTTCAACGCGCGCTCGGAGACCGTGGCCTCCAAGCCGACGTTCCGGGCCGCCGTCCGCGCTCGACGCTGCGCCGTGCCGGTGGAGGGCTACTACGAGTGGAAGACGCCGGAGCCTGGCGCCAAGGGTCCCGACGGGCGGGCCGCGAAGAAGCAGCCCTACTACGTGCACCCGGCCGGGGCCGGGGACGGCGAGGGGCCGGTCATCTGGTTCGCCGGCCTGTACGAGTGGTGGCAGGACCCCGAGGCCAAGGCCGCGGGGGAGGACGCCTGGGTCCTCTCGACGACGATCCTCACCATGGCCGCGCCCGACGCGGACGACGACGATCCGGTGCTCGCCGCGCTCGGCCAGCTGCACGACCGGCTGCCCGTGCCCATGGATGCCGAGACGATGGACCGGTGGCTCGCTCCGGACACGCTCGGGTCTGCCGAAGAAGCCGACGCCCTCGTGGGCCAGGTGTGCGCCGGCGCGTACGACGTCGCGGCGGGCTGGTCGCTGCGGCCCGTGGGGAGCGCCGTGGGGAACGTCCGGAACAACGGGCCAGAACTGATCCAGGAGATGAGAGAGCAGCAGGGAACGCTGCTCTGAGAGACGGGGCGACGGGGATGACCTGCCCGTGAGACGCGGAAGCGCGGTGCCGCGGCATCGTGATCGGATCGAGACGGATCCGAGACCGTTCTGAACTCCCCCTGAGAATGGGCTCTGCGTAGCGTGGGTGTCACCGGGCCGGTATGAGCGCCGCATCTTTCGGAGGGGTGCCACGGCGAGGCCGGAGACGGCCATCTCCTGTTCGCCCTGTCCGTGGACGGCACCCCGGTGGCCGCCGCCCTCTACGATGAGGCCGCCGGCACTCCGGAGGGCAACAGAGGCCCCTCTGCCGGGCTCGTCTACGCGTGGGGGGAGCACAGCCTGGCCGACCCCGTGTTCGGGGACAACCCCGAGTGGTTCTTCACGCTGGAGCACGCCGAGTCGGGCGTGCTGCTGCCGTTCCGGTCCGAAGGCCTGGGCGACGACGCGGCGGTCGCGGAACTCTCGTGGGGTCCGCGCTGGGGTGCCCTCTGGCGCGACACCACGGTGGACTCCTTCACCGGGTTTCACTACCTCGCCGACGCGACATACCCGACCGACGACCGCCTCGTCCTCGACTGGTCGCTGGACGGGATGACCAAGAGTGAGGACGTCATCATCACCCAGGACGCGGCGCGGTCCGACGTCTTCGCGCTCGTCGAGTTGCTCGCGGACGGGCAGAAGCCTTGGGCCCTGAACGTGCCGGCGGGGGAGGACGCCCCGTCTCCCGGCGAGGCGGACCCGGTGCCGCCCGCCGAGCAGGAGCCCGTCGACACTCCGGCTCCCGTGGCCGGGGAGGAACCGGGGGAGGGAACGGGCGGGGAGGAGACCCACACGACCCCGGACACGGTCGAGACCGGGCGTGAGGTCCGGCGGGCGCGCTCGGAGCGCTCGCGGCCCTCGGCGCGGGACTCGTGCTCATGGCCCGGGGGCGGGTGCGCCGGGTCTGACACACCCGGCCGACGAGGGGGCCGCGGGGCGGTGGACGGGAGACCGTCGGCCGCCCCGCGGTCTGTGCTCAGCCGGCCGGAGCGGATTCGATGGGGCCGGTGCAGCCCCAGGCTGAGGAGTCGACGCTGCAGTCATCGGCGACATTGCGGGTGATGGTGCGCCAGATATTCGCGGTGACGGGGGCCGAGTCGAGGCTGATGGTGCCCGGGATGAGCACCCACTCGCCCCCGGCCTCCCGGTATTCGCCGATGTACACGGTGGTGAGGCGGACCGTGTACTGCCCGGTGTCCTCGTACACGTGGCTCGTGGGGGTGGGGACGTTGAACTCCGGCTGGCTCTGGCCTGCGACCGAGGTGGTCTTGGTGGGGGACCCGTCCCCGTAATCCCAGTGGAAGCTCACCGGCGTGGCGCGGAGTTCGACCTCGACCCCGTTGAGGGTGGTGACGAGCGTGCGCGTCTCGGCGTCTGCGTAGAAGTTCGTCTCCGCATTGCGGATCCCGCGTCCGCCATTGTCCGACCGGATCTCAGGCTCCAGCACGAGGAGCGTGCGGACCTCGTCGATGGAGACGGGCGGGGCGCCGTTGCTGGAGGCCTTGGCCGTCCAACATTTGGGGGCGCCATAGACGGGATTCGCATCAGGTTGACGGGTGTCTATGGTCTGCGCCCGGATCCATGAACCCTCGGGGCAGAAGTTGTCCTCCTGCTCTCGGCAGCTCTCGAAATCCGGATTGCCCAGCTGCCCTGAGAAGCATGCACTGACCGTCTTGTGCTCTAGGTGGGAGTCTCTGCCAGAGTCTCGACTCCTGCTCCCCGCGGTCACAGCACTTTTGCGATCAGGCCTTTTTTCATTACGACAGTGAGACGTTCCATTAAAAGAGTCTGATCGAGCGGAATAATTGATATTCGTTGATTTGCAGGTGGCGGAGGAAGGCGAAGTGACAGCCCAGGCGCCTGTCGCTCCGACACTAGCTAGCGTGATAGCCGCTGCCATAGCAATCAGTGTCTGGTGCTTCATTGAGACGGGTCTCCACCCTCGTAGGTCATTTCATCAATCACCCAGCGGCCGTTGTTGGTGTCGTAGGAGACCTCTACTAGCCAGGGCTGCTTCGACGCATGTGCGACTCGGGCGTCCTCTGGAATGGAGCCATCACTGGAATACCCGGTCCCGTCTTCAGTTGTGATGAGCAACGTCGAGATGTACCCGTTCTCCGACTGTGCAGTGAGCATCGAGTCAATTCGAGGTTCCGTGCCGGTGTACCAGCCACCATCCTTATAAATTCCATCAATGCTGTCGCTACGGACCGAACAGAACTCGCAATACTCGCTGTAGAGAGAGTCGAGGAGTTCCGTGTCTCCGGTCTGCTCGGCGTAGTAGTGCGCGTCCCAGAAATAGCGAATCGCCGCCTCGGCGCCCTCCTTGGTCTCTTCCTTCATGGCGGCGGGCATCTCCGGCTTGGGCACGTTCTGAGCGGGACCGTCGGCAGATGCGGGCACGTATTCGCCGGACCTGCTCTCCGTGGCCGTGGGGGATGAGCTGACGCCCGCGGTCTCGCTCGTGCTCGCGGGCGCGGACGTCTCGACGGCGGGCTTGGCGGACGAGGGTGACGTCGTCGACGACTCGGCGGGCTCGGACTGCCCGCCACAGGCGGTCAGTGCGAGCGCCAAGGCCACGCTGAGCGTGCCGGCCTGGGCGAATCGGTGGCGGCGCAGGGCGCGCCCGGGTGCGGTGAGAGACATTTCCCCTCCAACTGGACGTCCGTCGTGTGTCCGCGCCTCCCGCGCTGATCCCGCAGCGCGGTGCCCGTGGCAGGCGAGGCCCGGTTGGTTCGGAGTATACGCAGGCGGATTGTGGTCCTGCTCGCATTGTCCACAGGACCGTGCCGGCGCACTTCTTCCGGCCCAAGAGACGATTTTCTCGTGCATGTGCGCCCCAGGGTCGGGTCGAGGTCCGCGGCCAGGACTCGGTCCCTCCCATCCCGGGGGCGATGCGTCCTTAACGTGTCCGGCGGGCGCCCTACCTTCGCACACATCGCATTCGAACACGTGTTCGAGTACGATCGGGGGTGCGGCCCCACCTTCCCACTTCTTCCCCGCGTCCGGTCCGCCGGACGGGCCGCGCTCCCATCGCCCGACGGCACCCCGTCGTCGGTCCGGTCAGCAGTGCACAGGGAGAGAAGCAGAATGGGAGTCCTCACACAGTCGGTGGCGGTGGAGTGCGGGGCAGACGGTACCCCGCAGGGGCTGCGCTGGAACGGGCGGGACTACGTCCTCGCAGAGCGCCCCGTGCGCTGGTTCGAGCGGCGCCGCTGGTGGGCGGAGGAGGTCCGCGCGGAGAAGGGCCGCGGCGCCGGTCTCGTCGACCACGAGATGTGGCGGCTGCAGGTCCGCCTGGCCCGGGCCGGCGCCGCGCCCCTGCAGACCCTCGACGTCGCCCACCACCTGGACTCCGGCCGGTGGCGGCTCGTGCGCGTCCACGAGCACGCCCAGGACCTGAGGCGGTCGGCATGAGCCGGGCCACCGCGGCCGGACGCACCGCCGCACCCTTCGCCCACCTGCACGTCGCCTCCGCGTTCAGCGCCCACTACGGGGTCAGCTGGCCCGAGGACCTCGTGGCCGCCGCCGCGGCCGCGGACATGGACCTGCTGGCCTGCACCGACCGGGACGGGCTCTACGGCATGGCCAAACACGTGGGTGCCTGCCTGCGCCACGGCATCATCCCGATCGTGGGCGTGGACCTGGCCGTCCGGTGGAGCGAGGACGAGGACGCCGGCCGCGTGGTCGTGCTCGCCCGAGGAGGCTGTCATGGCTCCGGCTACCGCTCCCTGTGCGAGCTCGTCTCCGCCGCCCACGCCCGCACCACCGGGGGAGCGGCGGGCGGCAGCCCCGGGGCCAGCGTCGCCGAGCTCGCCGCCGCGGCGGCCGGTCGGGTCCCCACCGCCGCCAACCGGGACAACCCGCCCACCCCCGAGCTGTTCGTCCTCCTCGGCCCGGACTCGGACGTCGGCCGCCACCTGGCCCGCCGCCGGTACGCGGCCGGCCTCGCCGCCCTGCGCCGCTGGAAGGCGGCCCTGCCCGCAGGCAGCCCCCACGCCGACGTCGTCACCCACCTCTCCGCCCCCGGCCGCCGCCTCGACACCGGGCACGCCGTGAAGACCCTCCGCGCCGCCCGCCAGGCCCGCATCCCCGCCGTCCTGACCAACGCCGTGCGCTACGCGGCCCCGGACGGCGCCGCCACCGCGGACGTCCTCGACGCCGTCCGCGCCCTCAGCTCCCTCGACGCCCTCCACGACCTGCAACCCAACGGGCAGGGCTGGCTCAAGTCCACCGCCGCCATGCACCGCATCGCCCACGAGGTCGCCTCCGCCGCCGACGACCGCCCCGCCCCCCTGCTCGAGGCCACCCGCCGCCTCGCCGAGGCCTGCGCGCTCGACCCCGAGACCGACCTCGGCTGGGGCGTGCCCCGCGTCCCCGAGGCCGCCGTCATCGGCATCGACGGCCCCCCGGAGCACGTGCTGCGCGAGCGCACCCGCACCGGCCTCCTCGCCCGCTACCCCCACCTCCACACCGGGGGAGGCCTCCCCGGCACCAGCCAGGCGGCCCGGGACCTGCAGGACCGCGCCGAACACGAGCTCGGCATCATCACCCGACTCGGCTTCTCCTCCTACTTCCTCACCGTGGCCGCCGTCGTCGACCTCATCGAGGGCATGGGCATCCGCGTGGCCGCCCGCGGCTCCGGCGCCTCCTCCCTCGTCAACCACGCCCTGCGGATCTCCCATGTCGACCCCATGGCCAACGGCCTGATCATGGAGCGCTTCCTCTCCACCGACCGCTCCACCCTCCCGGACATCGACATCGACGTGGAGTCCGCCCGCCGCCACGAGATCTACCATGCCGTCGTCGAGCGCTTCGGCGCCGAGCGCACCACCCTCATGAGCATGCAGAACGCCTACCGGGCCCGCGGCGCCGTCCGCGACGCCGGCCTCGCCCTCGGCATGCCCGAACCCGAGGTGGACGCCATCGCCAAGCAGCTCTGGCGCTTCTCCGCCTCGAACTTCCGCGAGGCCCTCCAGCGCATGCCCGAACTCGGCGGCCTCTCCCGCCGCATCGAGTCCGGCCGCGCCGAGGGCGACCGCCAGCTGGACCTGCTCGTCGACCTCACCGAACGCCTCGACCGCCTGCCCCGCCACATCTCCATGCACCCCTGCGGCGTCATCCTCGGCGACGCCGCCCTGCTGCACCGCACCCCCGTCCAGCCCTCCGGCATGGGCCTGCCCATGAGCCAGTTCGACAAGCACGACATGGACCCCATGGGCTTCCTCAAGCTCGACATCCTCGGCGTGCGCATGCAGTCCGCCATCGCCTACACGATCGCCGAGGTCGAACGCACCACGGGCGAGCGCATCGACCTCGAACAGGTGCCCCTGGACGACGACGCCACCTACGCGATGATCCGCACCACCCACACCCTCGGCTGCTTCCAGATCGAGTCCCCGGGCCAGCGCGAGCTCGTCGGCAAACTCGCCCCCCGCGAGTTCAACGACCTCACCGTGGACATCTCCCTCTTCCGCCCCGGCCCCATGCAGTCCGACATGGTCCGGCCCTTCCTCGAACAGCGGCACGGCTGGGCACCCGCCCACTACCCGCACCCCGACCTGCGGCCCGTCCTCGCCGAGACCCACGGGGTCACCGTCTTCCACGAACAGGTCCTGCGCACCATGGACGTCATGACCGGCTGCGGACTGGCCCGCGCCGACGAGCACCGCCGCCTCCTCGGCGGCCCGCAGGAACACCTCGTCGAAGAGGCCTTCCGCACCGGCGCCCTCGCCCGCGGCTACTCCCTCGAAGTCATCGACGAGGTCTGGGCCACCCTCTCCGCCTTCGGCTCCTTCGGCTTCTGCAAGGCCCACGGCGCCGCCTTCGCCGTCCCCACCTACCACTCCGCCTGGCTCAAGACCCACCACCCCGCCGCCTTCATGGCCGCCATCCTCGAACACGACCCCGGCATGTACCCCGCCCGCCTCATGGTCGCCGAGGCCCGCCGCATGGGCATCCCCGTCCTCCCCGTGGACGTCAACGCCTCCTCCCGCCACGTCCACGTCGAGTGGGTCCCCGCCCACCCCGAGGTCGACGACGGCGCCCCCGGCCGCTGGGGCATCCGCCTGCCCCTCACCAGCCTCTCCGGACTCAGCGAAGCCGAGACCGACCGCCTCGACGCCGGCCGCCCCTACCGCTCCCTCGCCGACGTCCGCGACCGCGCCCGCCCCACCGCCCGCAACCTCGAACGCCTCGCCCAGCTCGGCGCCCTCGACTGCCTCCTCCCACCCGGCGGCGCCTCCCGCACCGACCTCGTCCACCACCTCGAACTCCAGCACTCCACCACCCGCGGCACCGCCCCCGGCCGCACCGCCCCGCGCTCGCGGTCCGCCCGTCCGCGGCAGGTGGAGGGCCAGCTGGCCCTGGACCTGCCGGACACCGAGCTCACCGCCCTCGCCCCGCTCTTCCCGGACCCGGGCCCGGCCGCCCGGGTCCGCACCGAGCTGGAGCTCACCGCCCTGGACGTCACCGCCCACCTCATGGACTCCCACGCCCCGTACCTGGACGCGCTCGGCGTCACCCGGGCGAAGGACCTGCTCGGGCTGCGCACGCAGTCCCGGGTGCTCGTGGCCGGGGTGCGTGTGGCCACCCAGACCCCGCCCATGCGCAGCGGCAAGCGGGTGGTGTTCCTCTCCGTGGACGACGGCACCGGCTGCGTGGACGCCTCCTTCTTCACCGAGGCCCAGCACGCCTCCGGGGAGATGCTCTTCTCCGCGCGCCTCCTGCTGATCGAGGGCACCGTCCGGCGCACCGGCGGCCGGGCCGTGTCCGTCCAGGCCGTGCGCGCCTGGGACCTGCACCGACCCCAGACGCTCCCGGACCCCGACTACCTGGACGCCACCCGGCAGCAGTGGCGGGACTGGCTCGCGGCGGACCGCCGAGCCGCCGCCGCGCGCCGCAGCGGCCGGGCGGGCACCGGGGCGCAGCCCCTGCCGGACATCCCGCACCACGGCACGGGCGGCTGGCCCGTGAAGGTGCGCACCGACGTCGGGCCGGCCGGCGGGGCCCGCCCCGGCCGCACGGCACCCGATCGGCCCGCTCCGGAGCACACCCCGATCCCGGTGCCCCACCCGGAGACGTGGGAGCTGCTGCCCACCCCGGACAGATGAGACCGTCCGCCTCCGTGCCCCGCCGTCCGGCCGCGCCCCTAGAATGGGACGCGGCCGACGGTGGCCCCCGTACGCCACCGATCCCGAAGCCAGACCTCGAAGGAGCACCGTGTCGGAGCCGAAGAACATCCTGCTGACCGTGGACGGAGAGCTGCGGGAGGTGACGCACGGCACCACCGGCCTCGACCTCTTCCGCGAGAAGCCGACCACCGCCGTCATGCGGGTGGACGGCCTGCTCTGGGACCTGGCCCGCGAGATCCCCGCCGGCGCGTCCGTCGAGTCGGTGGACATCACGGAGCCCGAGGGCCTCGAGGTGCTGCGGCACTCCACCGCCCACGTGATGGCCCAGGCCGTGCAGCAGCTGCGCCCGGGCGCCAAGCTCGGCATCGGCCCGTACATCACGGACGGCTTCTACTTCGACTTCGACGTCGACGAGCCCTTCACCCCCGAGGACCTCAAGCAGATCTCCTCGCTCATGCAGAAGATCGTGAAGTCCGGCCAGACCTTCCGCCGCCGCGTCGTGGACGAGGAGACCGCCCGCGCCGAGATGGCGGACGAGCCCTACAAGCTCGAGCTGCTCGGCAAGAAGGACGCCGCGGACACCGCCGGCGAGGGCGCCTCCGTGGAGGTCGGGGCCGGGGAGATCACCATCTACGACAACGTGGACCGCAAGACCGGCGACGCCGTGTGGTGCGACCTCTGCCGCGGCCCGCACCTGCCCTCCACCAAGCTCATCGGCAACGGCTTCGCGCTCACCCGCTCCGCCGCCGCCTACTGGCTCGGCAACGAGAAGAACAAGCAGCTGCAGCGCATCTACGGCACCGCCTGGGCCAGCAAGGACGACCTCAAGGCCTACCAGGAGCGCCTCGCCGAGGCCGAGCGCCGCGACCACCGCAAGCTCGGCGCCGAGCTGGATCTCTTCTCCTTCCCGGACGAGCTCGGCTCCGGCCTGCCCGTGTTCCACCCGCGCGGCGGCATCATCCGCAAGGAGATGGAGGACTACTCCCGTCGGCGCCACACCGAGGCCGGCTACGAGTTCGTCTACACCCCGCACATCACCAAGCAGCACCTCTACGAGGTGTCCGGCCACCTCGACTGGTACGCGGACGGCATGTTCCCGCCCATGCACATCGACGAGGTCCGTGATCCCGAGACCGGCGAGATCACGCGCCAGGGGCAGAACTACTACCTCAAGCCGATGAACTGCCCCATGCACAACCTGATCTACCGCTCCCGCGGCCGGTCCTACCGTGAGCTGCCGCTGCGGCTGTTCGAGTTCGGCTCCGTGTACCGGTACGAGAAGTCCGGCGTGGTCCACGGGCTCACGCGCGTGCGCGGCATGACCCAGGACGACGCCCACATCTACTGCACCCGCGAGCAGATGAAGGAGGAGCTGACCACCACGCTCAACTTCGTCCTCGACCTGCTCAAGGACTACGGCCTCAACGACTTCTACCTCGAGCTCTCCACGAAGGACCCGGAGAAGTTCGTCGGCTCCGACGAGATCTGGGAGGAGGCCACCCGCACCCTCGCCGAGGTCGCGGAGGCCTCCGGTCTGCAGCTCGTCCCGGATCCGGGCGGCGCCGCGTTCTACGGCCCGAAGATCTCGGTCCAGGCCCGGGACGCCATCGGCCGTACGTGGCAGATGTCCACCATCCAGCTGGACTTCAACCTGCCCGAGCGCTTCGACCTCGAGTACCAGGCCGCCGACGGCACCCGTCAGCGCCCCGTGATGATCCACCGCGCCCTCTTCGGCTCCATCGAGCGCTTCCTGGGCGTCCTCACCGAGCACTACGCCGGCGCGTTCCCGGCCTGGCTTGCCCCGGAGCAGGTCGTGGCCATCCCGGTGGCCGAGGCATTCAACGACTACCTGGACGACGTCGTCGCGAAGCTGCGTGCCGAGGGGATCCGGGCGCGCCTGGACGACTCCTCGGACCGCTTCCCGAAGAAGATCCGCACCGCGGCCAAGGAGAAGGCGCCGTTCGTGCTGATCGCCGGCGGCGAGGACAGGGAGGCGGGCGCCGTGTCCTTCCGCTTCCGCGACGGCACCCAGGACAACGGCGTGCCGGTGGAGGAGGCGATCGAACGCATCGTGAAGGCGGTGCGCGAGCGCGAGGTCACCCCATGACCAGCCCCGGCACCGGCGGATCCGACGCGCGGGCGCAGGCCCGCGCGTCGGCGGACGCCGCCGCCACGGACGGCTTCGAGCTGCCCGGCGCCCCGGACGCCTTCGAGCGGTTCTGGAACGCCCACCGCATGGCGTACGTGTCCAAGGGGACGGGCCAGGTCAAGGACGAGCACACCTGCCCGTTCTGCGCGGCCCCGCAGCGCGACGACGAGCACTCCCTCATCGTCCACCGCGGCCGCACCGCCTACGTGGTGCTGAACCTGTACCCGTACAACCCCGGTCACCTGCTCGTCTGCCCCTACCGCCACGTGCCCCTGTACACGGACACCACCACGGAGGAGGCCGCCGAGATGGCGGAGCTGACCCAGACGGCGATGCTCGCCCTCGGCCAGGCCGCCGGCGCGTCCGGCTACAACCTCGGCATGAACCAGGGGGCGGTGGCCGGCGCCGGGATCGCGGCCCATCTGCACCAGCACGTGGTGCCCCGGTGGACCGGCGACGGCAACTTCCTGCCGATCATCGCCCGGACCAAGAACATGTCGCAGACCCTGGGGGAGACCCGGCAGATCCTCGCAGACGTCTGGGACCGGGCCGCCCGGGACCACGCCGCGCGCCAGGCGGCCAACGCCCGTGCCGCGGCCGAGCATCCTCGCCCGGGGGCCGGAGACTCCGCCTGATGCTGGACCGTCACGCGCGCGGCGTCACCACCCGCCTGTTCACCCCGGTGGCCCGTACGCTCCTGCGGGCCGGGGTCAGTCCGGACACCGTGACGGTCGTCGGCACACTCGGCGTGAGCCTGGGCGCGCTCGTGCTCTTCCCCCTGGGGCACCTGTTCTGGGGCACGCTCTTCATCACCGCGTTCGTGTTCTCGGACCTGGTGGACGGGATCATGGCGCGCGAGGCCGGGTCCACCGGCCGCTGGGGCGCGTTCCTCGACTCCACCCTGGACCGCGTGCAGGACGCGGCCGTGTTCCTCGGGCTGTGCCTGTGGGGCTTCGGCGTCGGCGCCGCACCCGCGGTCGGCGCGCTCTCCGGGGCCTGCCTCGCCCTGGGCATGCTCGTCTCCTACGTCCGTGCCAAGGCGGAGGCCCTCGGCTGGAGCGCGCACGTGGGCATCGCCGAGCGAGCGGAACGGCTCGTGGCCACCCTCGTGGTCGCCGGCCTCACCGGCCTCGGTCTGCCCCCGGTCGTCCTGGCCGTCACCTTGGGGCTGCTCGCCGCCGCCTCCCTGGTCACCGTCGGCCAGCGCATGGTCGCGGTGCGCCGCCAGGCGCGCGACGACGCCTGACCGGTCCGCCGCAGGACTCGCCCGTCAGTCCGCCGCGATCTCCGCGACGACGGCGCCCGTCACCTGCACGAGGTCGGCGGGCGCGATCTCGACATCCAGGCCGCGTTGCCCGCCGGAGACGTACATGAGTTCCGCGCCGAGAGCGGAGGAGTCCAGGACGACGGGGTGGGGCCGGCGCTGGCCCAGGGGCGAGACGCCGCCCCGCACGTAGCCGGTCCGGCGTTCGACGACGGCCAGATCGGCCAGGGCGAGCCGCTTGACGCCCAGCACCGCGGCGGCGGCCCGCAGGTCCAGCTGACCGGACACGGGCACCACGCACGCGGCGAGCGCGCCGTCGGGGTCCGCCACCATCAGCGTCTTGAACAGTCGGTCGGCGGGCACGCTGAGCGCCCGGGCGACCTGGACGCCGAACCGCTCGCCGCCGGCGTCGAGGGCCACGTCGAAGGTGTGCAGCCGGTACGGGACCCCGGCGGCCTCGAGGGCGGCGACGGCCGGCGTGGCCGCCCCGTGCCGGGCGCCGCGATCCTTCTTGCGCTGGCCCACGGCGGACTCAGGCGATCCCGGCCTGCTCGCGCACGTTGCGCTTGATGCGGCCGAGCATGGCGGACATGCCGCGCAGCCGCAGGGGGGTGAGGGCCTTGGCCAGACCGAGGCGGGTGGGGATGTCCTCGGGCACGTCCAGGACCTCGAGGGCGCTCAGCCCGTCCAGGCCCTGGGTGAGCACGGAGGCGAAGCCGCGCGTGGTGGGCGCCTCCGGGGGAGCGGTGATGAAGAGGCGCACCGGGGCCTGCGGGCCGGGCTCACCCTCGAGCTCGACGGCCAGGAACAGCGGGGTCTGACACTCCACGACCTGCTCCATCTCGGCCTCGTGGCCGTCGTAGCGTTCCGGCAGCGCCGGCAGCTCGTCCGAGAACTCCAGCAGCAGCTCGAGCTTCTCGGGATCGGGCACCCCGGCGAAGTCGTCGATGATCTCGGCCAGGGCGGCGGGCACGGCGTGGTTCTCGGTCATGGTGTCCCAGTCTAGTGATCCACGCCGTGCCGGGGGCTCAGCGCGCGGGGGCCTCGCCCGGCTCTTCGCCGACGGCGATGGGCAGGCGCACGGCGTTGCCCCACTCGGTCCAGGAGCCGTCGTAGTTGCGGACGTCCTCGTGGCCGAGCAGGTACTTGAGCACGAACCAGGTGTGGGAGGACCGCTCGCCGATGCGGCAGTAGGCGATCACGTCGTCGCCCTCCTGCAGCCCGGCGCCGGAGCGGTAGACCTGCTCCAGCTCGGCGCGGGACTTGAAGGTGCCGTCCTCGTTGGCCGCGGACGCCCACGGCACGGACGCCGCCGTGGGGATGTGGCCGCCGCGCAGGGTGCCCTCCTGCGGGTAGCCGGCCATGTGCGTGGTCTCGCCCGTGTACTCGGGACGGGAGCGGACGTCGATCAGCGGGGTGGTCCCGATGGCCTTGAGGACGTCCTCGCGGGCGGCGCGCTCGGTGTGGTCGTCGCGCTCGATCACCGGGTACTCGGCGCGGGCCACGGTCGGGACCTCGCGGGTGGTCTCGCGTCCCTCCGCGATCCACTTGTCACGGCCGCCGTCCATCAGGCGCAGGTCCTCATGGCCGTAGAGGGTGAACACCCACAGGGCGTAGGCGGCCCACCAGTTGGACTTGTCGCCGTAGAACACCACGGTGGTGTCCCGGGAGATCCCCTTGGAGGCGGCGAACTCGGCGAAGGCCTCGGGGCCGACGAAGTCGCGGGTGACGGGGTCGTTGAGCTCGGTGTGCCAGTCGACGCGCTGGGCGCCGGGGATGTGGCCGGTGGAGTAGAGGAGAGCGTCCTCGTTGGACTCGAGGACCACGACGTCCTCGTCGCCGACATGGTCGGCGACCCACTGCGTGGACACCAGCTTCTCGGGGTGGGCGTACTCGGAGAACTTCGCGGCGGTATCGGTCATGGCACTGCCTTCCTTCGCGTCGGGGCGGGCCCGCACGGGCCCGGGGCGGGCGGCACGACGACGGCGGGTTCCGTGTCCGTGCCCTGCGCGCCAGATTACGGCACGTCGGTGTCACGTAAGAGGGTAGGGGCCCCTCAGTCCGGGACACGCGAGGTCACATGGGTCGGGTCCGCGGCCCGATAGCATGGCCCGGAATCCCCGTCGTCGACCCTGGGAGTGTCCCGTGGCTCAGATCGTCCACCTCGCCGACCGTTCGCCGCAGGTCACCCCGGACCAGCTTCTGGCCGGCTTCCACCCGTCGTACCGCTTCGGGACGGTGTCCTTCGACACCTACATCCCGGACCCCGCGCACCCCTCGCAGGCACAGGCCGTGGAGCGGCTGCGCCGGTTCGCGGCAGACCTCGGCCGGGGCGGCTCGGGCGGCGGGTTCCTCGGCGGCCTGTTCGGCGGGAAGAAGCGGGCGGCGGGGCCGGCCGGCATCTACCTCGACGGCGGCTTCGGCGTCGGCAAGACCCACCTGCTGGCCTCGACGTGGCACGCGGCCCCCGGGCCCAAGGCGTTCGGCACGTTCGTGGAGTACACCAACCTCGTGGGCGCCCTGTCCTTCCGCAAGGCGGTGGACGAGCTCAAGGAGTACACCCTCGTGTGCATCGACGAGTTCGAGCTCGACGACCCGGGGGACACCGTGCTGATGTCCCGGCTCATGCGCGAGCTGGCCGACGCCGGCGTGCGCCTGGTGGCGACCTCCAACACCCTGCCGGGCTCGCTCGGCGAGGGGCGCTTCGCGGCGCAGGACTTCAAGCGCGAGATCCAGGTCCTGGCCGACCAGTTCGAGGTCATCCGCGTGGACGGCGAGGACTACCGCCACCGCGGCCTCTCCGCCGCCCCGTCGCCGCTGGACGACGCCGCCGTCGAGGCCACCGCCCAGGAGAACTTCCCCGACGCGGGTGTGCTCGCCGTGGACGACTTCGCGGACCTCACCGCGATGCTCTCCCGCGTGCATCCCTCCCGCTACCGCGAGCTCGTCAAGGACGTGGACGTGCTCGCCCTCCACGACGTGCACACCATCACGGAGCAGGCCACGGCCCTGCGCTTCGTGGTGTTCGCGGATCGCCTGTACGACAAGGACGTGCCCGTCCTCGCCTCCGGTGTGCCCTTCGACGCCCTGTTCACGCAGGAGATGATGCACGGCGGCTACATGAAGAAGTACTTCCGCACGGTCTCCCGCATGACCGCCCTGGTCCGGGAGGGCCAGACGGGCGTGGCCGAGCACAAGTGAGCCACCGCCCCTGACCGGCACGATCACGGCGCGCACCGAGGCGGGTGCGCGCCGTCGCCGTGTGCGCGCCGTCGCCGTGTGCGGGGCCGGGTCAGCGCACGTCGCGGAAGCACAGCGCCGCCCGCTTGCCCGGCAGCTCGACCTCCCGGTCCACCGTGAAGCCCAGAGCCCGGGCGGTCTTCACGGCCCGCGTGTTGCGGACGTCCGGCTCGATCACGAGCCGACGCGTGCCGGGGCGTGCGCCCAACCAGTCCACAATGCTCCGGTAGGCCGTGGCGCGGGCGCGCCCCTGCAGGCCGCCGGGGGCGGTGATGAAATGGAATCCGAGGTCCCCGTCCCGCACCTCGTAGGCGCCGCCGACCTCCTCCGCGCGAGGGTCGTAGGTCTGCACGAGGGCCACGAGGGTCCCGCCGTGCCACACGAGGTGGTTCGCGTGGGTGGGCTGGAACTCGAGGAAGTCGTAGACCTCCTCGACGTCCTGCACGCTGTGCCCGCGCATCCCGTAGAACTCCGCCCGCGGCTCCGTGACGAGTGCGTGGATCAGCGGGGCGTCCAGGGCCGGGCGGACGCGCGTCATGGTCAGGCCCAACGCCCCGACGCCGACCTCGGCCACGATGCGTCCCGGAGGGGCCCCGCCGGGGACGGAGCGGGCGGGTGCGACGCCGCTGCCGGCGGACGGGGGGACGGGACGGGACGGCACGGGCAGCAGGCGGCCGGCGGCCCACGCGTCCAGCTGATCCGTCACGTGCCCGCCTCCGAGACCGGAGGCGCCGAACGGGACGACCCACCGGCTGCGGGTGCGGTCGCCGAGGTCGAACACGACCCGGGCCACCGGCCCGCGGTGGGTGCCGACGGCCAGGCCGGGGGCGTGCGAGGTGGCGCAGACCGCGTCCGCGGTGCCGCCCACCCGGACGGACCCGATCGTGTCGAGCACGTCGGCGAGCCCCGGCACGTCCGGCCCGCCGGGATGCTCGTGCGTGAACAGGAACGGGGTCAGGGCATGCGCCTCGCCCCAGGTCCGGGCCGCGCCGTCGGGGCCCGGCGGCTCGGCGGCGTCGTCGACGGCGGCGACGGCGGCCCGCACGAGGTCCCTCGTCGACGCTGTGATCCCCAGGGCCGCGCGCAGCGGCTCCGGCCCGCGCTCGGCGAGCGCCGCGCCGACCCATGCGGCGGCGTCGCCCCACGGTGCCCACGGGCCGCCGAGCAGGGCCCGCGAGGCGGGCGGCAGGTGCGCGATCAGGGCGGCGGCCACCTCGTGCTCCACGAGGAGCCACCAGCGGGCCGCGGCCGATCCGGCGGCGGCGTCGCCGGCCCACGCCGGGACGGACTCCGCGGCCAGCACGCCGTCCGCGACGAGCGCGTCGACGGCGTCGGCGAGCCAGGCCCGCGGCGCGCCCGGGGTCCGGGTGTCCGTCTGCAGGGCGGCCATCGCGTCCACGGTCCGCTCCTGCGGTGCCAGCGCCTCGAGGGCCTCCCGGATGCGGCGGGACCGCCACGGCGCGCACGCGTCCACGGTGAGGCAGACGGTGTCCGGGTGGGGCTCGTTGGCCGCCACCACGACGTCGTCCGCCGCGGCCGGCGCGGGCCAGCGCACCCAGCGCTGATCGAGGGACCCGTCGGCGGAGCCCCGGCCCAGCGCGGAGGCCCGCGCCGCACCCCAGGCCGAGCGTCGATCCCGGCGCCGCACGGCCCCGGCGTGCCGGGTGAGCACCGTCCGCCGGTCCGCGACGATCACGCGATTGACCGGCTCGACGTGCCCGTCCAGCACCGCGCAGGCCTCCGCGGCGCTCGCGGCCGTGAGCAGCCGGCGCGCGCTCGGCAGGCCGGTGTCGGCGCGGTCCCAGGCGGGGAACCGCATGCTCACCGGGCCGGCGCCGGGCACGTCCACGAGCCGCCCGCGCGGGGTGTGGGCCACCCGCACGTCCACGGGGTCGCCGCCGCGCACGTGCACCCGCTCGGTCCGGGCGTCGAGGACCTCCGGCCCCTCGGGGGCGTCCTCGAGGACCATCTCGAGCGAGGACACCATCGCCGAGGTCGTCACCCACGCGACGTGCTCGGACTGCCCCACATGCGGGACGCCCGGCACACCGGGGAAGGCCAGGCCGACGACGTCGACGCGGTCCCGGGGACGCTCGGCCTCCACCACGAGGCGCACCTGCTGGTAGACGCCGGGCAGCTCGAGCAGCCGGTGCGGGTCGGCGGCCACGAGCGGAGCGCCCTCGGCGCCGACGCGCACCGCCCAGGCGTTCGAGCCGTCCGCGTCGGGGCGCGGCGAGATCAGCGCCGCGGCGAGCGCGGGGAAGCGCTCGGCCAGCAGGGTGCGGAACAGGGCGGCCGGCGCGTTGGTCAGCCAGACGTTGTAGCCCAGGTGCAGGGCGAGCGCCGTGTGCGGGTCGAACGGCAGCGGCTTCACCCCGTGGGCGGCGAACTCGGGCGCGCGCCGGGCCCCGGCGTCCAGCCCCGCGTTCACGCCGTCGGCGAACCGGGTGAACCAGGCCCGGTCCTCCGCGTCATCGAGGGCGTCGAACGCCCGGCGGGCCGCGCCGTCCAGGTCCATCTGCCGGGCGGCGACGTCGTTCGCCACCGCCGGCGGGCCGAACACCTCGGCGCCCATGCCGGTGACCCGGCGGTGCTCGCAGTCGACCTGCCAGGCCCGCTCCGTCGCCACGTGCCACCCCTGGAGGTAGGCCAGCTCGGGCAGGGACGCGGCCACGAGCGTCGGCACGCCGTGCGCGTCCCGGTGGCAACGGCCCGCCACGTCACCCGTCGCCGTCCCGGTCCACGCGTCCGCGCTCATGCCGCGGCGTCCTGCCGGAGCTCCGCCAGCGCGCGGCGCAGCGGCGCGGCCACCGGGTTGGCCAGGCGACCGGCGTAGAGCAGCGAGCCCGACGGGTCCGTCAGGTCCACCATCTGCGTGGCGTTCCGCAGCTGCAACCGGTTCAGGCACGAGTGCGCGAAGTCCTCCGCGTCCAGGCCGAGGCGCTCCACATCCGCGAGCCCCAGGGCCGTGTACTCGGCGAGGACCCGCCCCACCACGGCGTAGAACTCCTCCGCCGGCAGCAGGGCGTCCGCGTCCATCACGCCGGCCAGATGGCGCAGCACGCCGTCCAGCATGTCCGTGAAGAAGGAGAGGGAGAGGTCCTCGTCGGTGAGGTCGATGCGGATGCGCCGGGTCTGCTCCGTGAGCGGGACGCCGTCCGCGCCGACCACCACCTCCTCCCCGATGTCCTTGAGGAAGGCGCCGGTGACCCGTCCCTCCCGCAGGCGGAGCACGATGTTCTCCCCGTGGGGCATGAACACGGTCGAGTAGGCGGCGGCCAGATGCACCAGCGGGGTCACGTAGGCCGTCACCACCCCGTGCAGCCACTGCGCCGCCGTCAGCCCCGAGCGCTCCACGAGCGCCCCCGCCACGGAGCGGCCCCCGCCGTCCCGGTGCAGCAGCGCCGCCATGGTCATGACCCGCTCGCCCTCCGCCAGGCGCGGCAGCGGACTCTCCCGCCACAGGGCGGCGAGCATCTTCGTGTGAGGACCCTTCGAGCCCACGGCATGGAAGGCGTCCCCGGTGTACCCGGCCGAGGCGTACTCCCGCAGCACCCCGAAGCCCCACCTCGCGAGCAGGGGGTCGGAGTCCACGAGGTCGGCCACCACCGCGTTGATCGCCGGGGTGACGGACATGTACGCGGGGGAGAGGCCGCGCACGAACCCCATGTTCTGCACGGACAACGCCGTCTTCAGCTGCGGGGCGTGCGGGTCGCTCGCGTTGAACAGGGTGCGCACCGCCTGCATGGCCGTGAACGCGTCCGGGTCTTCGCCCACGTGCACCAGCCGCCCCGCGGCGAGGTCGGGGGCGAACGCCACCTGGATCCGGTGCTCCCACTGCCACGGGTGCACCGGGATCAGCGTGTACGCCTCCGGATCGACGTCGAGCGCCGCCGCCCGCTCCGCCCACAGGCCCGCCACCGCCTCGGTGATCGGCGGGGGCGGCGCCGGCACGGCGGCGCCCGCGCTCGCGGTCTTGGGCCAGGTCCACCGTCCCCCGAGCTCGGAGGGGAACGCGAGCCACACCGGGTGCAGCGCCCGCCCGCCCTCGGGGGCGAACATCGCGTACTCCGTGGCCCCCCAGCCGATGCGGCCGTTGGTGGCCACGAAGCCCGGGTGTCCCTCGCTCATGGCGGCCTCCACCGCCGTGTAGTCCGCGTCCACCAGGTCGGCGGCGGACGGGCGCTCGCCGGCCAGGGTGTGGCACCGGGCGGCGAAGGTGGAGGCGAGCTCCTCGAGATAGACGTCCAGCGCCTCGCCGGCCAGCCCGAGCACCTCGGCCGCGTCGAGGACGAAGCGGTCGACGGCCACCGCGTCCGGATCCCCGGCACGGCACACCGAGTCCGGATCCACGCCGAGGTGCTCGAGCGGGAGGGCACGCGCGGTGAACGTCCACCGCACCCCGCCCAGGGTGAGCGTGTAGGCGTGGCGGCCGGCGTCGTCGACCCGCTCGCCGCGCACCGGCGTCAGGAGCCGCTCATGGGTGAACTCGCGGATCGCCTTGGCGACGAGCAGCCGGTGGGCGTGCCGGGCGGTCGGCGCCGTCAGCGCGTCCAGGCGGGACGGGGAGGACGGGGGGACGGGGGTCATGCGGACACCTGCCTGTCGGGGGTGAGGAGGAGCGGGGGCTCGGGGAGGGTGAGGTCCAGCCCGGCGGCGAGGACGCCGATCCGGCTGGCAGTGAAGGACTCGGGCGTGGCGATCGAGAGCATCGCCGTCTTGGATCCCAGCGCCACGGGACCGAGCTCCGTGAACCCGGCGGCCAGGTTCTTCGCCCGGATGGCGGCGTTGCGCTCGTCCGGCTCGACGACGACGCGCCGCGCCCCCGGCTGGGCCAGGCACCAGCGCACCACCGCGGCCATCACCAGGTCCGTGGTCCCGGGCACCGGGGTGTCCGTCGGGGCGACGAGCACGTGCAGGCCGATGTCGCCGGGCGCGCCCGCATACCGTCCGGCCAGCTCCGAGTGGGCCGGGTCGTAGACCTCCACCAGGAAGGTCGCGGTCCCGTCCACGAGCCCCACGTGCGCGTGGTGGTGCGGGTGCGCGGCGATCGCCTCGTACTCGGCCACGACGTCGGCCAGGCCCGCCTCCGTCATCTCCCAGTACACGGCGTGCGGGGACGTCACCCACCGGTGCAGCAGCGGATGGTCCTGCGCGCCCACGGGACGGAGCTCCACACGACGGGCCGCGCTCGCGGCCGCACCGTCCACGGTGGTCTGCGGCGGCGTCACGGCGCTCACCGGACGCCCGCCGCGACGGCACCGAAGTCCTGGAACGCGATCGACTCGGCCTGCGCGTAGACCTCGCGGCCGGCGATCGTGCTGAGGATGCGGCCGCTGTGCTCCGCCGCCATGCCCAGGTCCGGGCCGGTGAGCCCCAGGGGCTGTTCGGCGGTGTTGTGCACGAAGATCCGGCGGCCGCTCACGTCGATCGCGTGGTCCGCGTTCGCCGTCGTCCGACCGTCCTCCACGCGCAGCAGGTGCCGCACCGGCTCCAGGAACGGATGGTCCGGGTGGCGGTAGCCCGTGCCCGCGACGACGCGGTCCACCACGTGCCGCGCGGTCACCCCGGTCTCCTCATCGCGCAGGGTGACCTCCACCCGGGGCGCGCCCTGGCCCGCGACCAGGCGGGCGTCCGCCACCGACGTGCCCGGCCACAGCCGGGCCGGGTCCAGCGGACCCACCTGGCGTTCGTACAGCGCGTGGTAGACGTCCTCGATCGTGTGCTCGCTGATCCCCTTGTACAGGGACCGGTGGGACGCGTTGATCTCATCCCGCCGCGCCCGGGGCAGAGTGGCGAAGTGCCGCTCATAGTCCAGCGAGGTCAGCTCGAGCGTCAGCTGGCCGACCTCCATGCCGTAGAACCGGGGTGAGCGCGTGACCCACGTGAGGTCCGGGTGGCCCGCGTTCAGCAGGTCCAGGGCGCACTCCGCCGCCGACTGACCGCTGCCCACCACCAGGACCGACCCGGCCTCAACGATGTCCTCGCGACGGCCCATGTACTCGCCCGTGTGCACCACGGGGGACGCGCCGACCCGGACCGCCTCCTCCGCGACGCGCGCGAGCGGCGCGGGCAGGGATGGCACCGTGCCCGTGCCCACCACCACGTGGTCGGCCCGGTGCGTGCTGGTCCCGGCCGCGGAGGCCGCCTCCACCACGAACTCGTCCGCCTGCTCGTCCCACCGCACCGCCGTCACCGTGGTCCCGTAGGCGATGCCGGGCAGCTGGGCTGCCACCCACGCGCAGTAGTCCGAGAACTCCCGCCGCAGCGGGTACCAGGAACCCCGGATGTAGAAGCGGTGAAGCCGGCCCATCGCCTTGAGATACGCCAGGAACGAGTACGGGGAGGTCGGGTCCGCGAACGTCACCAGGTCAGCGAGGAACGGCACCTGGATCTGCGCGCCCGGCAGCATCATGCCCGGGTGCCACACGAACGCGTCGCGGCTCTCCACCACCTCCACCTCGACGTCGGGCAGCGGGTGGGCCAGCGCGGCCAGGCTCAGGTCGAACGGGCCCAGCCCGATCGCGAGCACGCGGCGGGGGGACGTGGACGCCGGGCTCATGCGCACACCTGCTCTCCGTGCTCAACCACGCGCGCCGCGGACGGACGGGGTCCCGCCGACGAGGGAAGCGTGCAGGACACGGAGGCCGACGGGGCATGCGGACGGTTCCGCCCCGCCCCGCGCCTCCGGTGACGGCCGGCCCGCACCGCGTCGGCGTGCCGCAGCGCCGCCTCCTCCACGACGTCGACCAGCGCCTCCAGCTCGCCCGAGGTGACCGCGGGGTTCAGGATCGTGAACTTCAGATGGGGCACCCCGTCCACCACCGTCGTCGCGATCAGCGCGCGCCCGCCGGCCACCAGCTCCCGGTGCATCGCCGCCTGCACCGCCGTGCACTCCTCCTCCGACAGTCCCTCGGCCCGCACCCGGAACAGCACCGTCACCAGCGTCGGATCCTCCAGCACCGCGAACATCGGCCGGGCCCGCAGGATCCCGCACGCCTGCCGCGTGCGCTCGCGCGCCCCCGCGAACAGGGACGCCACCGCCTCGGCCCCATGCTCACGCAGCGTCAGCCACAGCTTGAGCGAATCGAACCGGCGGCTCGTCTGCAGCGACCGATCCGCCAAGTTCGGATGGACGCTGTCCTCCGGGTTCAGGTAATCCGCGTGCACCGTCACATGGCGCAGGCTCTCGGCATCCCGCACCACCAGCGCGCTGCAGGCCAGCCCCACGTAGAACGTCTTGTGGAAGTCCATCGTCACCGAGTCCGCACGGTGCAGTGCCGGCAGCTCGTGGCGCGTCGCCGCGCTCGCGGCGAGGATCCCGCCCACGGCCGCGTCCGCATGGACCCACATCCCGTGGCGTTCGGCGACGTCGGCGATGGCCGGCAGCCGGTCGATGGCGCCGCGGTCGGTGGTCCCCAGCGTCGCGACGACGGCCATCGGCACGGCACCGGCGGCCACCTCACGCTCGACCGCCGCGGCCAGGGCCCCGGGGTCCAGGCGCCCGGCGGCGTCGGTGGGGACGACGACCACGGCGTGGCGGCCCAGCCCGAGCAGGCCGGCTGCCTTGGCGATGCTGTAGTGCGTGGCCGCGCTGACGAAGACGCGCAGCGAGCCGAGCACCTCGGCGGGCAGGTCGGCGAGCCCGGCGTGGCCGGTGAGACGCTGCACGGCGCGGCCGCGGGCCAGCGTCATGGCCTGCAGGTTGGAGGCCGACCCTCCGGAGGTGAAGACGCCGTCGCCCGCGGCGAACCCGCACCAGCGTCCGACCTCGGCCAGGAGCCGCTGCTCCATGAGCGCCGCGGAGCGGGCCTGGTCCCAGGACTCGACCGCCGTGTTGAGCGCCCCGAGCACGGTGTCCGCTGCGGTGCTGGAGAGCAGGACCGGGCAGTTGAGGTGAGCGGCATAGCGCGGGTGGTGGTAGGCGGTGGTCTGGTGGGCGTAGAGCTCCGCGACCTCGGCGAGGGCGTCGTCGAGGCTGCCCGTCGGCTGCGAGAAGTCGACGGCGCCGACGGCGTCGGCCAGGTGCGTCGACGGGGTGTCCGGGTGGACCCCCGCGCGGTCGTAGGCGGTGTCGACGGCCACCCGGGCCGCCCTGCCGGTGGCGTCGAGGTAGGCGGCGGGATCGCCGAGTCCGAACAGGCGAGGGAGCATGGGAGGGCCTTCCGTGAGGGGGTCGTCGGCTCCGGGCGGCGTGCGCCACGGACGTCCCGCACAGTAGGGAAGCCTTACCTAAGAAAGCAAATACGCAACAATGACGTGACGTATTCAAAGGGAGGACTCCAGCAAAGGTGGGGCTCACCTATGCTGACCGGATGACGAGCTCCTCCGTCCTCCCCCCGCCTGCCGCCCGTCCCTCGCGTGTCGAGGCCCTGCAGATGAAGGCCTACCGCGGGCTCGCGGCCCTCGGCCAGGCGATGCCCGTTGACCGCGACGAGTATCCGCAGTGGACCATGACGGTCCGCGCCACGTGGCTGCTCGCCCCCCGGCTGCGTCGTCTCACGTTCGCCGCGGAGGAGTTCCGCACGTTCACCCCGCAGGGCTGCGACGAGTACTTCGGGCTGCTCACCCCGCCCCCGGGGCGGGCGCTCGTGATGCCCGATCCCGCGGCGCTCAATGCGCGGCGAGCGGTCGGGCGGATCCCCGAGGACGTGCGGCCGGATCTGCGGTGGTACACGGTCGCCGAGCACCGGCCCTCCGTCGGTGAGATCGACGTCGACGTCGTCGTGCACGACCATGCGGGCCCCGCCGGCACGTGGGCGCGCACCGCACGTCCGGGCGACGTCGCCGGCTTCCGCACCGGGACGGGCGCCTATCGTCTGCCGGCGGCGGGGGAGTCGCACCTCGTGGTGGGGGACGAGACCGCAGTCCCGAGCATCGCCGCCGCCCTCGCCGCGCAGCGTCGCACGCCGCGCGGGGGCCGGATGGACGTCGTCCTGGAGGTGCCCGGCCGTGACCACGTCCCCGCCCTCGAGGTCCCGGAGGGCGCCACGCTCACGGTCCTGCACCGCGGAGACGCCGTGCCGGGCGCCCTGCTCACGCCGCACCTCGAGGACCTCCCCGCCGCGCCCCGCGACCACGTGTGGGCGTGCGGCGAGCAGTCGCTCGCGACGGCGGCGCGGCGGGTGATCGTCCGCCGCGGCATCGCACCGAAGCGCGCGATCATGTTCAGCGGCTACTGGCGGGGGGACGGCCCGCGGCTCTGATCCCGTCCGACGGTCGGCGTCCGTGCTCCGAGCACGAGGCCGACCGCACGCCCCGGAACGACGAAGGGCCCCTCCGCCAGGAGGGGCCCTTCGTGTGTGGAGCGGATGACGAGATTCGAACTCGCGACCTCCACCTTGGCAAGGTGGCGCTCTA
>NZ_JALJRI010000017.1:0-42198 GCF_024519795.1 Micrococcus sp. Mcc89
CCGGATCAACCCCTACCTGTGACCACCCCGCTTACACAGACAAGTTGACACGCCCAGCCAAGAACCACAACGACGGCTCCAGGAACCGCCTGGTCGACACGATGATCGAGCTGTCCGACTTCGACGCCATCACCACACCCAAGCAACTTCTTCAGTACGAGATCGACATCGCCCTACGCGCCCATTTCAGACGGCCAAACGGTGTGACCGCGCCTCGCGTCTTCGGGACGAGGCATCGCTCACCTGACTGCCGGCGGCGTCCACAACTCCATGAGGCGGACCGACCAACGGACGGCCTCCGAAGACAAGAGCAGCGACCTCCGAACCCCGATCGACCGCCCGCTCGAAGAGCTACTGCTGCGCGCAGGTCCAAGCACCCACGCACGCGCGGGCCTACCACTCGACCTATTCCGCTGGGGTGACTTGTTCGTGCGGCACGAAATCAGCATCGCTGAAGAGATCGCGCGGCGGAAGGTGTCGCGCGTTGAGTTGCTCCCTGCGGTCATCCACTCGGACTTCAACGATATTGCCCCGGCCATCCGTGAGCGGGTCACGGCCGCGGGCATCAGCGCCACGGAGGTGACCGAGACTTTGGGTGGCGTAGGTCTCCTCCAACTCGTTCAGTCCCTCCCCACCCGCCGGGTGGCGAACGCTCTGCGGGTGAGCAACCACCTGCATCCGCCCCAGCATCAAAATTGGAAGGCGAACGACTTCATCGACGTCGTCCAACTTCCCGTCCCCCCCGGTCTACTGCGACCTGGTGTTCACCGAGCAACAGTGGGTCCGAGCCCTGACGCGCGATAAGGACGACAAGCTCGATGAGCGGTTCGATACCAAGCTGATCTTCAAACCCGAGCAGCTGGTCGAGGCGCTGGTCGCCGCGAGCCTATGACGGCGGTAGCGATGAACCCAGTCCATCCACGGACGCGACAGGTGACTACGGCGCCAAGCACGCAGACTTGTTCACGGCGGACTGACGGCGCCTGCTGGGGCGAATCTCGGCACCCTCTGCGGCCAGCGCTCTTCTCACCGCCTGCTGGCTCACGCCGAAGCCTAGCCCGACCTCCATCAGCGTCAATCCACCCGCATACAACTCAACCGCTTCGGCGAGGTGGCACTCATCGAGACCGCGCCGGCGGATCGGGACCGAGCGGCGGACAAGGTGCGCCGCCGCGGTGCGGCGATGAATGCTGTACCGCTCGCCCAGCTCCACGAGTGTCGCGCCCGACTCATACGAAGCCACCAGCTCGTCCACCTGTGCCGGGCTCAGAAAGGTTTGAGTCATCCCAACTGCACGCACCATCCGGCCCCGCTCGTCCACTACAGACGGCTCCAGCGGCCTCCGGTCCCGCCGGTAAGTGCCCCGCGACCGGCGAGAAGCCACGGTATTAAAGGCCGGGCAGGGGTTCTCGAACTCTCTACGGAGGTCCACCCGAGAGCGGCCCCTGACTAGGCATGACGCCCGGTCGGGGGTCCTCCCTAGGATGGAGCCATGAGCCCCACGCCCGCACCAGTCACCGAGACGATCAGTTCCGGCCACAGCGTGGTGTGGTCGCGCCCGCCGGCGGAGCGCGCGGGCACGGACCTGGTGCTCGTACTCCACGGCTACGGCTCCAACGAGGTCCGCGCGGCGCGCCGCCACTTCCCGATGCTCCCGGAGCGGTGCACCGGCCTGGCGGTGCGCGGCGGCTTCGAGATCGACGAGACGGCGTCCGAAGGCCCGGGCGACCCCGGCGCGCACGGCTGGTTCCTGCTCGACCTGCTGCTGCAGTCCGACTTCGCCCAGGTGCTCGCCGCCGCCCACCGCGTGTTCGACGTGCTCTCCGCCGAGGAGGTCGTGGCGGCCGGCTTCCGCACGGTCTCGGTGCTCGGCTTCTCCCAGGGCATGGCCATGGCGACGACGGTCCTGCGTCTGCGCCCCGAGGCGTTCACCTGCGGTGTGGGCCTGAGCGGCTTCGCCGTCGACAACGAGCTGCTGGCCATGCTCGACTCCCCGGCCGAGGGACCGGGCCCGCGCCCGTTCTTCTGGGGCCGGGACGCCGAGGATCCCGTGATCCATCCGGACGCCGTCGCCCACACCCGCGCGTGGGCCGAGGAGCACACCCGCCTGACCGTGCGCACCTACCCCGGGATCTTGCACGGGACCGGCCCCGACGAGGTCCGTGACGTGCGCATCTTCCTCGAGCACTCCCTGCGCGCGGCGACGCCCGGGTCCTGACCGCGGGGGTCGCGCGCCGATACTGTGGCGCGCATGGCAAAGAACTCGACGATCGGCCGGTACGCGTCCGGGAAGGTGAAGGACTTCGGGCTGAAGTCGGCACTCGATGAGAACGGCGAGCCCACGGAGGGCTTCGAGAAGGCCCTCTCCACGGTGTTGGCGGTCCAGCGCCCCCTGGTCCTGAAGAACATCCAGCGCATGGCGGCGAAGCACCCGGGGGAGAGCCCGGAGCGTCTCGCCGAGCGGCTCGGGCAGCAGTACCTGACCACCGTCACGGGGGCCGGTGCCGCCGTGGGCGGCACCGCGATCGTCCCGGGCATCGGCACCGTGGCCGCGCTCGGCCTGTCCGGTGTCGCGGTCGCCGGCTTCATGGAGGCCACCGCCCTCTACGCGCAGTCCCTCGCCGAGCTGCACGGCATCACCACGCAGGACCCGCAGCGCGCCCAGGCCCTCGTCATGGGCCTCATGCTCGGCGACGACGCCAAGGAGCTGCTCCGCGAGGCCGCCGCCAAGGCCGGCCGTCCCTACGACCCGCAGTCCAGCCTCAACGCGCTCGCGGGCACCGCATCGGGCACCGGCATCAGCGCGTTCGTGGTGGATCGCCTCAAGAGGACGTTCATGCGCAAGATGCGCCTGCGGCAGGGTGCCGGCTTCGTGGGCCGCGCCGTGCCGTTCGGCGTGGGCGCCGTGATCGGCGGCGTGGGCAACCGCGCCATGGGCAAGGCCGTGATGGAGAACGCCGCGGAGCTCTTCAGCCCCCTGCCGATGGTGATCCCCGGCGAGATCCGCGAGGGCGCCGCACAGGGGCGCGCCGATGGCACCAAGGACGACGGCGGCGTCTTCGGTGCGATCCGTCGCGCCCTGCCCGGCGGCAAGGACGAGAAGGACAAGCCCGCCGCCTGACGGCCTCGTCCCCGCGCTTTCGAACGTGAGAGAGGCCCAATCTCACGTTCGAAAGCGCCCATTCGCCCCATTCCACGTTCGAAAGTGCGGGGCGGGAGCCGCGGCTCAGAGGAACAGCGTGGCCACCCCGTGGATCGCCAGGCCCGCGAGCGCGCCGACGACCGAGCCGTTGATGCGGATGAACTGCAGGTCCTTGCCCACGAACAGCTCGAGGGTGCGCGCGGTCTGCTCGCCGTCCCAGCGGGCGACCGTCTCCTCGATCACCCCGGTGAGCGCCGGGCCGTAGGAGCTCAGCGCATACGCCGCGGCGCGGCGGGCGTGGCCGTCCACGCGGTCGCGCAGCTCGGGGTCCTCCTGCAGGCGGGCGCCGAGGTCGCGCAGGGCGGCCACGAGCGCGCGATGCAGGTCGGAGGACGGGTCCTCGAGCGCGTCCAGGAGCGAGTCCCGCAGGGAGACCCAGGCCCGCCCGGCCCACGCACGCAGCCGTTCGTCCGCGAACAGGTTCCGCTTGAACCGCTCCACCGAGGCGCGGGTGGCCGGCTCGTTCCGCATCTCGTCGGCGAGGCGGTCGAGCCAGTCGTCGACGGCGCGGCGGGCCTCGTGCTCCCGGTCGCGGCGGATGCCGGCGAGATACTTGAGGGTCTCGGCGTGCAGTCGCTCGGCGAGGAGGCGGTCCACGAGGTCCGGGCTCCACTCGGGGGAGCGACGGCGCACCGTCTCGACGAACAGCTCGGGGTGGGCGGCCACCCAGTCCCCGGTGTGGGCGACCACGAGGTCCACCACGCGCTCGTGGTGCCGTCCGGCCACCACGTCCTCCAGCACGCCCGCGAGCGTGGGGGACCAGTCCGGGGCCACCATGTGGCGTTCCATCAGCTGGCGCAGCAGCTCCTGGACGGCGTCGTCGTCGGCCGCGGCCATGGCGCCCCGGGCCGCCGTCGCGATCTCCCGGGCGGTGCGGGCCGCGTTCTCATCCCGGCGCAGCCAGCCGCCGGCGGCCTCGGCCACCTTCAGCCCGTCGACCTTCTCGTGGGCGACCTCCGAGTCCAGGAAGTTCTCCTGCACGAACTCGGTCAGCGCGGCGCCGAGCTGGTCCTTCTTCCGCGGGATCAGGGCGGTGTGCGGCACGGGCACCCCCATCGGGTGGCGGAACAGCGCCGTGACCGCGAACCAGTCCGCCAGCGCGCCGACCATGCCGCCCTCCGCGGCGGCGCGCACGTAGCCCCACACCGGGTGGGTGTCCTGCAACGGGAACGCGACCACGAACACCACGGCCAGCAGGATGAGCAGCCCCAGGGCGACGGCCTTCATGCGCCGCAGGCCCGCCGCGCGTTCGAGGGCGCCGGCGCTGAGCAGCTGCTGGGCGGGGTCGGGGGAGAGGGACACGGGAGGCTCCTGATCGCGCGCACCGAATGGTCCCCACCAGTTAACCAGCCGGGCACCCTGCGGTGACGTGGCCGGCACACGCGCTCCCTAGCCTGGCGGCGTGCCCGCCCTCGTGATCGCCCACCGCGGTGCCTCCGCCGCCTTCCCCGAGCACACCCGCGCCGCCATGCTCCACGCCCTCGCCGTGGGCGCGGACGGTCTCGAATGCGATGTCCAGCTCACGCGGGACCGCGAGGTCGTCTGCTGGCACGACCCCACCGTGGACCGCACCTCGGACGGGCACGGCGCCGTCGCGGACCACACGCTGGATCGTCTGCGCGGCCTCGACGTCGTCTCGTGGCACGCCCGGCGTCCGGGGGCCGAGCCCGCCACGACGACGGCGCCGCCCGCCGCGTACGGCGGCGCGGGGGAGCAGGTGCTCACCCTGGCCGACCTCCTGGCGATCGCGACGGCCGCGGACCGGCCGCTGCGCCTGGCCGTGGAGCTCAAGCACCCCTCCCCGTTCGGGCATGAGCTCGAGGAGCGGGTGCTGCGGGAGCTGCTGCGGGCCGGCTGGGACCCGGAGACCGGCCGGGTGGGTCAGGTGCAGGTGTCCCTCATGAGCTTCCATCCGGACGCGCTGCGCCACGTGGCGCCGCTGGCCGGCACGGACCCCCTCTGCCCCCTGATGGACCTCATGCCGACGGAGCTGCCGACCCGGTTCGCCCGGGGGCCGCTGAGCCGGGCGGCGGTGCGCGCGGCGGCGCGCCAGTCGCTGGCCGGGTCCGAGGCGCTCGTCTGGCGCGGCCGGGCCGGGCTGGCGGGGCCCTCCGTGGCCTACGTGCGGGAGCACCTGGCGGACGTGAAGGCGTGGCTGGCGGCGGGGCGACGCCTGCGGGTGTGGACCGTCGACGAGCGCGAGGACGCCGAGTTCCTCCTCGCCCAGGGGGTGCAGGAGCTCACCACCAACCGTCCGGAGGACGTGCTGCGCTGGGTCCGCGACCGGGCCGCCGCGCGTCGGGAGCGGATGCCCACCGGGGCCTGAGGGCGCCGCGCCGCACGCGCAGACGGGGCCGGCGTTGCGTCCCCGCCCGCGCTTGTGGCTATAGTCACGTCCAGGACCGTGCTCCAGGTCACACCCGACGGCGCGGTCCCCTCGCACCCGCGTCTCGGCTGAGACCTCTCCCGGAGGAGCCCCCATGGCCACCCGTCTGCGTCACCGACTCCTGTCCGCCGCCGCGCTCACCGCGGCCGGCGCCCTGCTCGTCACCGGCTGCGCCCAGAGCCAGCGCGACGGCGGCGGCTCCGGCGGCTCGGGCGGGGGCGACGCCGCCCAGGTGGACGGCTCGTTCATCTTCGCCGCGTCCTCGGACCCCAAGAGCCTCGATCCGGCGTTCGCGAGCGATGGCGAGACCTTCCGGGTCTCCCGCCAGATCTTCGAGGGCCTCGTGGGCACGAAGCCGGGCACCGCGGACCCCGCGCCGCTGCTGGCCGAGTCCTGGGAGTCCTCTGAGGACGGCCTCACGCACACCTTCACCCTGAAGGAGGGCGTGCGCTTCCACGACGGCGAGCCGTTCAACGGGGAGGCCGTGTGCGCCAACTTCGACCGCTGGTACAACTTCACGGGCATCCAGCAGTCGGAGACCCTCTCGTACTACTACGGCAAGCTGTTCCGCGGCTTCGCGGACAAGCCCGAGGACGCCGTCTACAAGGAGTGCGAGGCCACCGGCGAGCACGAGGCGAGGATCACGCTGGCGCAGCCGTTCGCGGGATTCATCCCCTCCCTGTCCCTGCCGGCCTTCGCCATGCAGTCGCCGAAGGCGCTCGAGGAGTACAAGGCGGACGAGGTGGGCGGCACCGCCGAGTCGCCGCAGCTGTCCGAGTACGCCCGGGCCCACCCCACCGGCACCGGCCCCTACAAGTTCGAGTCCTGGAGCGTGGGCGAGGACATCAAGCTCACCGCCAACGAGGACTACTGGGGCGAGGGCGGCGAGGTCACGGACATCACCTTCCGCGTGATCGACGACCCGGTGGCCCGCCGTCAGGCGCTCGAGGCCGGGGACATCGACGGCTATGACCTCGTGGCCCCCGCGGACACCGCGGCCCTGTCCGAGGCCGGCTTCAACGTGGTGGCCCGCGACCCGTTCACCATCCTCTACCTGGGCCTGAACCAGGAGAAGGAGGAGCTCCAGGACGTCCGGGTGCGCCAGGCGATCGCCCACGCGATCGACAAGGACGCCCTCATCGCGCAGACCCTCCCCGAGGGCACGGAGCCCGCCACCCAGTTCATCCCGAAGTCCGTGAACGGGTACAGCGAGGACGTCACCACGTACGAGCACGACCCCGCCAAGGCCAAGGCGCTGCTCGCCGAGGCCGGCTACCCGGACGGCTTCACGATCGACTTCAACTACCCCACGGGCGTCTCGCGCCCGTACATGCCGACCCCCGAGCAGGCGTTCTCCAACCTCTCGAGCCAGCTGGCCGAGGTGGGCATCACGGTGAACGCGAAGCCGGCCAAGTGGAGCCCGGACTACCTCGACCAGGTGCAGGGCTCCGCGGACCACGGCATCCACCTGCTCGGCTGGACCGGCGACTACAACGACACGGACAACTTCGTGGGCGTGTTCTTCGGCCAGGAGAAGCCCGAGTTCGGCTTCACCGACGAGGAGCTGTTCTCCGCCCTCGAGGAGGCCCGCCAGATCCCGACGCTCGAGGAGCAGACGCCGAAGTACCAGGAGATCAACGAGCAGATCTCCGAGATCGTCCCGGCGGTCCCGCTCGCCCACCCGGCCCCGTCGCTGGCCTTCGACAAGCGCGTGGCCTCCTACCCGGCGAGCCCGGTCAACGACGAGGTCTTCAACGAGATCGACCTGACCGAGTGAGCCCGGAGGGCCGGGGACGACCCGCCCCACCGGCGACGACGGCGCCGCGCCCCGGCGCCGTCGTCGCGGGCCCGCCCGCCACCGCCCGTCCCTCGCACCGACCGGCCCGGCCCCCGCGCCGGCATGGAGGCCCCTCGTGCTCAGACTCATCGGCAAGCGCCTGCTGCTGCTGATCCCCACCCTGTTCGGACTGTCCGTCCTGCTGTTCGTGTGGGTCCGCAGCCTGCCCGGCGGCCCCGCCACCGCCCTGCTCGGCGACCGCGCCACCCCCGAGGCCGTGGCCCGGGTGAACGCGGCGTACGGCTTCGACAAGCCCCTGCTCGAGCAGTACGTCACCTACATGGGGCGGCTGCTGCGCGGCGACTTCGGCACCTCGATCATGACGAATCGGTCCGTGGTCGAGGAGTTCGCGGACCGCTTCCCGGCCACGCTGGAGCTCTCGATCTTCGCGATCGTGTTCGCGGTGGTCATCGGCATCCCGCTCGGCTACTGGGCCGCCCGCCATGTGGGCCGGTGGCAGGACGACGTCGCCGTCGTGCTGTCCCTGATCGGCGTGGTGGTGCCCGTGTTCTTCCTGGCGTTCATCCTCAAGTGGGTGTTCGCGGTGAAGCTGGGCTGGCTGCCCACGGACGGCCGGCAGGACCCGCGGATCGACGCCACCCACTACACGAACTTCTACGTGTGGGACGGCATCATCACCGCCGAGTGGGACGCGGCCCTGAACGCGTTGACCCACCTGGTGCTGCCCGGCATCGCGCTGGGCACCATCCCGCTGGCGATCATCGCGCGCATCACCCGCGCCTCCGTGCTGGACGTGCAGGACGCGGACTTCGTGCGCACGGCCCGTGCCAAGGGCCTGGCCCCGCGCCTGATCCGGGACCGGTTCATCATGCGCAACGCCCTGCTGCCGGTGAGCACCACGCTCGGCCTGCAGCTGGGCCTGCTGATCTCCGGGGCGGTGCTCACCGAGACGGTGTTCGCGTTCAACGGGATCGGCCGGTTCCTCGCCCAGGCGATCTTCCAGCTCGACTTCCCGGTGCTGCAGGGCTTCATCATCTTCATCGCCCTGCTCTACTCGCTGATCAACCTGGTCGTGGACGTCTCCTACGGCCTCATCGACCCGAGGGTGCGTGTCTCATGAGCGTGAACCTGCCCCCCAGCCCCGGCGGCGGACCCACCGAGCACGCCGTCGACCACGCGCTGGCGCCCGTCGAGGCCGGGGCCACCCAGGCGACCACCGAGGCCGCCGCGGACGCACGCGGCACCTCCGTGTGGGGCGCCGCGTTCCAGCGGCTGCGCCGCAACCCGGCGGCGATCGCCGGCGCCGTGATCGTGCTGCTCTTCGTGCTCGTGGCCGTCCTCGCCCCGGTGCTGGCCCCGTACGCGGGCACGGCCACGCCCGGCATGCGCGAGATCCGCCCCACCCACGTGCCCGGCCCCGGCGAGGTGGCCGGCTACCCGCTGGGCCTGGACCGCTTCGGCGGGGACGTGCTCTCCAAGCTGATCTGGGGCGCGCAGGCCTCGCTGCTCATCGGCGTCATCTCGACGGCGTTCGGCCTGGTCGGTGGCATGCTGCTCGGCCTGCTGGCCGGCACGTTCGGCGGTTGGGTGGACTCCGTGGTGATGCGCGTGGTGGACATCCTGCTCTCGGTGCCGAATCTGCTGCTGGCGGTGTCCATCGCGGCGATCCTCGGGCAGACCCCGTTCGCGGTGATGATCGCGATCGGGGTGGCGCAGGTGCCCGTGTTCGCGCGGCTGCTTCGGTCCTCGATGCTCACGCAGAAGGGGTCGGACTACGTGCTCGCGGCGCAGACCCTCGGCCTCTCGCGCGGGCGGATCACGATGTCCCATGTGCTGCCGAACTCGCTGGGCCCCGTGATCGTGCAGGCCACGCTCACCCTGGCCACGGCCGTGATCGACGCGGCCGCCCTGTCCTTCCTCGGCCTCGGCGGCGGCCGCCCCGAGACCGCCGAGTGGGGCCGCATGCTCACTTACGCGCAGGCCGAGCTGGGCATCAACCCGTGGCTCGCGTTCCTGCCCGGCCTGTGCATCGCCATCACCGCGCTCGGCTTCACCCTGCTGGGCGAGTCCCTGCGCGAGGCCCTCGACCCGACCTCCCGGAGGCGCTGACCATGGACCCCAAGCACGACGACGGCGCGCCCGGCCCCGGCGCGGCGCCCGCGGTCCCCGCGGCCGGCGCCCCGCTGCTGGAGATCCGTGACCTGGACGTGGAGTTCACCACCCAGCAGGGCACCGTGCAGGCCGTGGAGGGCGCGTCCCTCACGCTCCCGGCCGGGGGCACGCTGGCGATCGTGGGCGAGTCCGGCTCGGGCAAGTCCACCACCGCGATGGCCGCGATCGGCCTGCTGCCCGGCAACGGCCGGGTCACGGCAGGCTCCGTCCGCTTCGCGGGCGAGGAGCTCGTGGGCCTGCCGGAGTCGCGGATGCGCGGCATCCGCGGCCGCCGGATCGGGCTGGTGCCGCAGGACCCGATGTCCAACCTCAACCCCGTGACCCGGGTGGGGCAGCAGATCGGGGAGACCCTGCTGACCCACGGCATGGCGACGAAGAAGGACGTGGGGGCCGCCGTCGTCGAGGTGATGGAGCGCGCCGGCATCCCCGAGCCCGCGCGGCGGGCCAAGCAGTATCCGCACGAGCTCTCGGGCGGCCTGCGTCAGCGCGTGCTGATCGCCATCGGCCTGGCGTGCCGGCCGCAGCTGCTGATCGCGGACGAGCCGACCTCCGCCCTGGACGTGACGGTGCAGCAGGTGATCCTGGACCAGATCGACGAGATGACCCGCGAGCTCGGCAGTTCCGTGCTGCTGATCACCCATGACCTCGGCCTCGCCGCCGAGCGGGCGCAGCAGCTCGTGGTGATGCACCGCGGACGCGTGGTGGAGTCCGGCGACGCGCGGGCCATCCTCGAGGACCCGCAGCACGCCTACACCCGCTCGCTCGTGGCGGCCGCGCCGTCGGTGGCGGCGGCCCGCCTGCTGCCCGAGGCCTTCGATCCCGCCCCGGCCGACCTGGCCGAGGACGACACCGCGGCTCTGACCACGGTGGCCCTGGCGAAGCAGGACCTCACCCCGCTGGTGGAGATCCGCGACCTCACGAAGGTCTACCCCGTGCGCGGGCACGAGGACTTCACCGCCGCGAAGGACGTCTCCCTGAAGATCCCGCGCGGCAAGACCGTCTCGATCGTCGGCGAGTCCGGCTCCGGCAAGACGACGACGGCGCGCATGCTGCTCAAGCTGATCGAGCCGACCTCGGGCGAGATCAGCTTCGAGGGCAAGGACGTGCTGGCGCTGAAGGGGGAGGGGCTCAAGGACTTCCGGCAGCGTGTGCAGGCCGTGTTCCAGGACCCCTTCTCCTCGCTCAACCCCTCGTTCACGGTGGGCCGGATCATCGAGGAGCCGCTGCAGACGTACCGGCGGGGCAACGCCAGGCAGCGGCGGGCGCGCGTGCTCGAGCTCATGGACCAGGTCGCCCTGCCCTCCCACTTCCATCGCCGGTACCCGGCCGAGCTCTCGGGCGGACAGCGCCAGCGCGTGGCGATCGCCCGCGCGCTCGCGCTGAACCCCGAGCTGATCGTGTGCGACGAGCCGGTCTCCGCACTGGACGTGCTCGTGCAGGACCAGATCCTCACGCTGCTGCGCCGCCTGCAGGACGAGCTGGGGCTGAGCTACCTGTTCATCTCGCACGACCTGGCGGTGGTGCGGCTCATCTCCGACTACGTGTGCGTCATGAAGGACGGCCAGGTGGTGGAGGCGGCCAGCTCCGAGGAGGTCTTCACCAACCCCCGGCACCCGTACACGCGGCGACTGCTCGCCTCGATCCCGGGCAACGAGCTGGGCATCGCCGTGGAGGCGGACGGGACGCACGTGTGAAGCACCGCGGAAGGATGTGAGCGGCGTCGCTTCCATGCGTGATACTTGTTGCGCCACTCGCATCACTCGCATCCCCGATCGCAGGAGCATCCCATGGCCCACGCCGTCGACCCCGGGCGCCCCGTGCACAACCCGGACATCGTCGGGTTCACCGACGCCGAACTGAACGAGACGCCGATCCGCCCGCGCTGGAACTCCCTCGGCCCGGGCATCGTCGCCGCGGCCACGGGCGTGGGCGCGGCGGACCTGGTGGCCACCCTGACCGCCGGCTCCCGCTACGGCTACATGCTGCTGTGGGCCGTGGTGCTGGGCGTGATCTTCAAGATCGTGCTCGTGGAGGGCGTGGGCCGCTACTACCTCTCCACCGGCAAGACGATCTTCCAGGGCTGGCGCACCCTCGGGGCCTGGACGTCCTGGTACTTCGGCCCGTACATCCTCATCTGGGGCATCGTGTACGGGGCGACGGCGATGTCCTCCACCGCCCTGCCGCTCGCGGCGCTGTTCCCCGGGGTGGACAGCAAGGTGTTCGCGATCGCCGCGGGCCTGATCGGCCTGGGGCTGGTCTGGCTGGACAGGTACCGCCTCATCGAGTGGCTCATGACGGTGCTGATCGGCGTCATGTTCGTGACCGTGCTGCTCTCCGCGGCGCTGACGGCCCCGAACCTGGGCGCGATCCTGGCCGGTCTCGTGCCGCAGCTGCCCTCCGGCGACCCGGACGTCATGTTCTACGTGCTCGGCCTCGCAGGCGGCGTCGGCGGCACCATCACGCTCGCCGCCTACGGCTACTGGCTGCGCGAGAAGGGCTGGAACGTCCCGAAGTACCTGAAGGTCATGCGGTTCGACAACGCGACCTCGTACATCCTCACGGGCATCTTCGTGATCGCCACCATGATCATGGGCGTCGAGCTGCTGCACTCGGCGGGGCTGGCGATCTCCTCGGGCGACAAGGGCCTGCTCGACGTCGGCGACGTGCTGGCCGAGCGCTACGGCTCGGCGTGGTCCACGGTGTTCCTCGTCGGATTCTTCGCCGCGTCCTTCTCCTCCCTGCTGGGCGTGTGGCACGGCGTCTCGCTGATGTTCGCGGACTTCTGGACGAACTTCCGCCGGCCCGCCGAGGAGCTGGACCAGGACGACGCGCCGTCGCTGTCCTCGAAGCCCGGCCGCTTCTTCCTGCTGTGGCTGACCCTGCCGCCCATGGCGCTGCTGTTCCTGGACCGGCCGATCTTCCTGATCCTGCTCTACGGCACGCTCGGCGCCCTGTTCATGCCGTTCCTGGCCGTGACCCTGCTGTTCCTCAACAACACGAAGGACGTGCCGCGGCAGTTCCGCAACGGCTGGGTCCGCAACACCCTGCTGGGCCTGACCGCGGCCGTGTTCGTGGCGATCGGCGTGAACGAGCTGATCAAGGCCCTGCAGCCGGTGCTCGGGGGGTGAGCCGGCGGCGGGAGCGAGGCACACTGGTGCCATGATCGTCGCCTTCTCCGTCGCCCCCTCCGGCCAACCTGCCGACGCCGAGCACCTGCCCGGTGACGCGGACACCGCGTCCGTGCACCGGGCGGTCGCGGCCGCCGTCGCCGTGGTGCGCGCCTCCGGCCTGCCGCACCGCACCTCCTCGATGTTCACCGAGATCGAGGGGGACTGGGACGAGGTGATGGAGGTCGTGCGTGCCGCCGTGGACGCCGTGTCCCCGTACGGCTCCCGCGTCTCGCTCGTGCTGAAGGCGGACATCCGCCCCGGCCACACCGACGAGCTGGACGGCAAGCTCGAGCGCCTCGAGTCGGCCCTCGCCGAGGATGAGGAACGGCGCGCCGCCCCGGCCCCGCGCGACGGCGACGCCGGGTGACCCCCCTCCCCGCTGCCCCCGGACGCTTTCGTTCGGGAAACGGCGGCGTGTCGAGGCGCTTTCGTTCGAGGAATGGCCGCCGCGCCGGCGGCCCGGAGGAGCAGCCCGTGCCTGAGCCCGTGACCGTGCGCCCCGCCGCCCCCGGGGACGTCGAGGCGCTGCTGCGCGTCAAGGCGCGGTCGTGGCGGGAGGCCTACGGCGCGCTCCTGCCGTCCGCCTACCTGGACGCGATCGAGGCCCGGATCCCGGAGGACGTGCCCGCGTGGACCGCGCTGATCGGATCGGACCGGGACCTCTGGGTCGCCGACGACGGCGGCCGGCTGCTCGGCGTGGCGCTCGCGGGCCCGCGTCGCTCGGCGGCGGAGACGGGCCGGACGGGTGCGGACGACGCGCCCGCGTCGCCCGCCGACCTGCCCGATGTGGAGCTCATGGTGCTCTACGTCCTGGCCGAGGCGTACGGCACCGGTGTGGGAGCGCGCCTGCTGGACGCCGTCGTGGGGGACCGCCCCGCGCTGCTGCGCGTCCTCGCCGAGAATCCGCGGGCCGTCGCGTTCTACGTCAAGCACGGCTTCGCGGCCGTGGGGGCGCCGGAGCCGATGACCGGCCCGTGGGCCGGCCTGCACGAGCAGCTGATGGTGCGCCGCCTCCCGCACGACGGCGGTGCGGCGTGAGTCGCCGGTCGTCGGCGCGCCGGGGCCGGGCCGCGGGCGGATCCGCCGGCCCCTCCGGGATCGAGCCGGGCGTCCACGCGATCACCCACGGCACCGCCGAGATCCGCGAGGACGCCTTCGAGCCGGGCGCGTTCATCCTCTACGTCAACGGCGTCGAGTCCTCGCCGCTGGACCCCGAGCGCCCCGAGCGCATGGCCTTCGAGTACATGCGCTGGGCCGCCGCAGCCGTCCGGGCGCACTGGCCGGAGCCCACACCGCTGCGTGCCCTGCACCTGGGCGGCGCGGGCTGCGCGCTCGCCCGCTGGGTGGACCACGCGTACCCGGGCTCCCACCAGACCGCGGTGGAGATCGACGTCGGCCTGGCCGCCCTCGCCCGCGAGCGCTTCGGCCTGCCCCGCGCCCCGGCCCTGCGCATCCGCGTGGCCGACGCCGCCGAGGTCCTGGCCACGGCCCACCCGGCCAGCCGCGACCTGATCATCCGCGACGTCTTCGCCCCGGACCCCACGGACCTGACCGGCGCCCGCCACATCACCCCGCCGGGCCTCACCGGCCTGGACGCGGCCCACGCCGCCGCGCGGGTCCTCGCCCCGGGCGGGCTGTACGTGCTCAACGTGGGCGGCGGGCCGGACCTGACGTCGGTGCGGGCGGACGTGGCCGCCGTCGTCGCCGCGTTCGAGCACGTCGAGGTGATCGCGGATCCGCCCATGCTCAAGGGGCGGCGCCGCGGCAACGTCATCGTGGCGGCCTCGGACACCCCCGTGGCCCGCCCCGCCGTGGACGCCCCGCCCGGCGCCGACCCCCGCGACCGCCTGGCCCGCGCCCTGCGCATGGACGCCTTCCCGGCCCGGCTCGCGGAGGATCCACGCGGCTTCCCCGCGGGTGCCGCGCCCGGGATCACGGGACTCGTCCCGGGCCCCGAGGTGTAGACTGGAGGCACTCGGCCGGGTCCGCCCGGGGCCCGTCGAGTCTGACTCGAGGAGGTCGCCATGTCCGCCCAGACCCAGCCCGCCGCCCCCCGCCGCGAGGATGCACCGCTCGGCGTCCTGGTGGGTGTGGACGGCTCCGACCAGTCCGTCTCCGCCGCCCGCTGGGCCCAGCGCGAGGCCGGCCTGCGCGGCGAGCCGCTGACCCTCGTCACCGCCTACTCGATCCCCGCGTACTGGGGCTACGGCGCGGACGCCGGCGGCGCCGTCCTGGACGACTCCCGCCTCCGCGAGGGCGTGCAGGCGCTCCTGGAGGAGGTCGCCGGCAAGCTCGACGCCGACGGGGTGCGTCCGGAGCTGCGCGTGGAGATCGGTGACGCGGCCGGCGTCCTCGTGGAGCTCTCCGCCGAGGCCTCCCTGCTCGTCTCGGGCGCGCGCGGCCGCGGCGGCTTCATGGGCCGTCTGCTCGGCTCGGTGGCCGCCGCGCTGCCCGGCCATGCGCACTGCCCCGTCGCCCTCATCCCCGCCGGGGTCGAGGCCAGCCGCGCGGGGGACAGGACCGCCGTCGTGGTGGGCGTCGACGGTTCCGAGCAGGGCCGTGCCGCCGCTCTCGAGGCCGCCGAGGAGGCCCGCCTCCGCCAGGCGCCGCTGAAGCTCGTGTGCGCCGTCCCGCCCCTGGGCGCGAACGCCGCGTGGCTGGCCGTCAGCCTGGACGAGGAGGCCCGCGAGCGGGAGCTGCGCGAGCGCCTCGACGCCGGCGCCGCGTGGATCGGCTCCGAGTTCCCCGGCCTCGAGGTCCTCACCGAGCTCGTGGACGGCACCCCCGTGGACGTGATGGTGGACCAGACCGCCACCGCCCGCCTCACCGTGGTGGGCACGCGCGGTCTGGGCGGCTTCGCCGGTGCGATCGTCGGCTCCACGAGCCGCGGAGTCGCGGACCACGCGAAGGGCCCGGTGCTCGTCGTCCCGTTCCGCGAGGACGTCCGCCTCGGCCGCCGCGCCTCGTTCGGCCCGGTCCAGGACCAGCCGGAGTCCTGACCGGCGCTCAGCCCCAGCCGAGCTCGTGGAGGCGCTCCTCGGAGATGCCGAAGAAATGCCCCACCTCGTGCATGACGGTGACGGTGATCTCGTCCTCGAGCTCGGCGCGGGAGGTGCAGTGGCGGGTGAGCGGGCCGCGGAACACCACGATCCGGTCCGGCATCTGCCACGCGAGCTCGGCGCGCTCGGTCAGCGGCACGCCCTCGTAGAGGCCGAACAGCTCGGTGGCCGGGTCCTCCCAGCGCTGCGGCTCGTACTCGTCCTCCACCACCACGACGACGTTCGTCAGCAGCCGGGCCAGCTCGTCCGGGATGCGGGTGAGGGCCGCGGAGACGGCGTCGTCGAACTCCTGCTCGCTCATCCACGTGGCGGCGGGCTGCTCGGGCGACGGGCGGTGGTCCACGGCGGCTCCTGGGGGTGCGGGGCTCCGCGGTGCGGAGGGCGGCCGGCCGGCGGCCGGACTTGCCGGAGGGTGTGCGGCCACCATAGACTCCCAGGGTCCACCTCGGGAATCTCGACATCGGACCTGCCCCTATCGTCTAGAGGCCTAGGACACCGCCCTTTCACGGCGGCGACACGGGTTCGAATCCCGTTGGGGGTACGCAGAACGGCCGCCCTCGGCGGCCGGAACGGCACGTGGAGCGTGGATTTGCACGACGCTCGGAGGCTCTGCTAGAGTTTCCACTCGTTGCGAAAGCGGCGAGAACAACAGAACATGGCCCTGTAGCGCAGTTGGTTAGCGCGCCGCCCTGTCACGGCGGAGGTCGCGGGTTCAAGTCCCGTCAGGGTCGCTCGGATCGTCCGATCACCGGCATTCGGAAACGGAGTCCGGTGACGCATGGTCCTGGTGACGAAGGTCGCCGGGCTCTGTAGCTCAGTTGGTAGAGCGTACGACTGAAAATCGTAAGGTCACCGGATCGACGCCGGTCGGAGCCACCACTTCGAGAAGGCCCCCCGCAGACGCGGGGGGCCTTCGTCGTCCGGGGCGACGGGCCGCTGACAGGCGGCGACGCGGTGGGCACACTGGGTCGATGCCCGATTCCCCCTCCGCCCGCGCGACCGGCGGCGAGACCGCGCTCGTGGTGATCGACGTCCAGCACAGCTACTTCGAGCATCCCGCGCTGGCCGCCCATCAGTCCGAGCTGACGGCGGCGGTCGTGGAACTGCTCCGGGCCGCGCACGAGGCCGGCCGTCCCGTCTTCCTGGTGCGGACCGAGCACGCGCGGGACCGCTCCACGTGGACGTTGAACATGCTGGCCGACGACGAGGGCTTCGCCTTCCCGGGCACCCGGCAGGCCGCTCTGCTCGACGGGGTCGCGGCGGCCGCCCCGGACGCCGTCGAGGTCGTGAAGACCCGGGACTCCGCCTTCCACGGCACAGGACTGGCGGCCGAGCTGCGGGGCCGCGGGGTGGATCGGCTCCTGCTGTGCGGCGTCTCCACCCACAGCTGCATCGCCGAGACCGCCACGGCCGCGTTCGCCCTCGACTTCCACGCCGCGATCGCGACGGACGCGATCGCCTCCGAGGAGCCGGCGCTGGCCGCGGCGATGCTCGACTTCCTCCGCGACGAGATGCGTCAGCCGCTCCTCGGGCAGGACGAGGCACTCACCCTCCTGCGCACCGGCCTCGTCCCCGACCGGGGCTGAGGGGCGTTCACAGGATCTCGACGTCGCCCTCGTCCGCACGCGTGCGGTCCTGGGCGTCCTCCTCGATGTGCATGGCGGCGGACTCCGCATTGCGCAGGGAGTCCGGGGCACGTCCCTCCCCGGCCCGGTGCTGCGGGTCGTCCGAGCCGCCGCGCACGGGCTGGCCGTCGCGGCCGTCCTCCGGCTCGGGGTCGCCGGCGGCGTTGGGATCGGCGAGCAGGTCCGTCTCGAGCTCTCGTTCGTCCTCGCGGTCCTCGAAGGGGACGTCGGTCATGGTGCGGGTCCTTCCTCTCACGGGCGGGCCCGTCCGGCGCCGCCGTCGTCGTGGTGCCCCACACCCTAGTGAGGCCGCCCACGCCTCACCAGGGGGCGCCCGCGCCGGGGCCGTGGGCGCGGTCACCCGGCCGGGTGAGACCGTCCACTCGGCCGCGTCTCAGGCGGGGGGCCGGCGCGCGGGACCACGTAGGGTCGGGAGGATGAGCGATCCGACACCGCCCTTGAAGAATCCACTGGATCCTGAGCGGGCCGACACCCGCCCTTCCTCCGCCCCCACGGCCGACGGCGCCGTCGCCCCTGCCACCTCCGCCGCGGCCGCCCGCGACCGCGTCCTGCTGCCGTGGGTGTTCTGGCCCTCCGCGGTCATCGTGCTCTCCTTCGTGGGGGCCACGCTGCTCGCCCCCGACCAGATGACCGTGGGCATCGGCCTGGTCCAGCAGGCCATCATCACGAACTTCTCGTGGTGGTACGCGCTCGTCGCTCTGTTCTTCGTGCTGTTCTGCGGCTACCTCGCGTTCTCCCGCAAGGGCGGGATCACGCTGGGCAAGCCCGATGAGAAGCCCGAGTTCTCCACGCTGTCCTGGTTCTCCCTGCTCTTCGCGGCGGGCATGGGCATCGGCCTCGTGTTCTTCGGCATGACCGAGCCGCTCATGCACTTCACCGATCCGCGGCCCGACGTGGCGGCCGCCAACCCCACCCAGGCGGAGGCCGCCCAGTCGGCGCTGGCCACCACGTTCCTGCACTGGGGCCTGCAGCCCTGGGCGATCTACGCGGTGGTGGGCGTGGCGGTCGCGCTGGCCATCCACCGGCGCGGCCGTCCCCTCGCGCTGCGCTGGGCCTTCGAGCCGCTGATCGGCGAGCGCCGCGTGCGCGGCGGCTGGGGCCACCTGATCGACAACATCGCCCTCATCGGCACCGTCTTCGGCGTGGCCACCTCGCTGGGCCTCGGGGTCACCCAGATGTCCGCGGGCCTGCGCGCGCTGGGCATCGTGCCCGAGGACAGCCCCTGGCTCGAGTACGCCATGATCGGCGCGGTCACCTGCGTGGTGCTCTACACCGTGGTCTCCGGCGTGGAGCGCGGCATGAAGTGGCTGTCCAACACCAACCTGATCCTGGCCGCCGGCCTGCTGCTGTTCATCGCGATCGTGGGACCCACCGCGTTCCTGTTCAAGGAGATGGTGCAGTCCCTCGGCTCCTACATGCAGTACTTCTTCGCGAACTCGCTCAACGTCTCCGCGTTCTACGGCGCCGAGGGCGACGCGTGGCAGGCCGGCTGGAGCGCGTACTACTGGGGCTGGTGGATGTCCTGGACGCCGTTCGTCGGCATCTTCATCGCCCGCATCTCGCGCGGTCGCACCGTGCGCGAGTTCATCGCCGGCGTGCTGCTGGTGCCCACCATGGTGGGCGTGGTCTGGTTCGGCATCCTGGGCGGCACCGCGATCTTCCTCGAGACCACCCGCCCGGCCGGGTACACCTCCGTGGTGGGCGCGGACGGCGCCATCGACTCGAACACCGCGCTCTTCCAGGTGCTCGAGCAGCTGCCCGCGGGCACGATGCTCGTGGTCGGCGCCATTATCCTCTCGGGCATCTTCTTCATCACCTCCGCCGACTCGGGCTCGCTCGTGATGGGCATGCTCGCCACGGGCGGCGACGTGAACCCGAAGGCCACGGTGAAGATCTTCTTCGCCATCGCCACCTCGCTCATGGCCGCGGCCCTGCTGGCCGCCGGCGGCCTGTCCGCGATCCAGGTCCTGGCCATCACCATCGGCCTGCCGTTCTCCGTGATGATGCTGCTGATCTGCCTGGCCACGTTCCGCTCGCTCGGCTACTCCGTGGCGCGGGTGGAGGCGGTGCGCCGCCAGGCCATGCTGGCCTCCATCAAGGACCGCCTGGGCCTCGAGTCCGACGACGACGAGGTGATCGACGCCGGCCCCGTGGCGGCGTCGCAGTGGTGGGCCTCGCTCAGCCGCGACCACCAGCAGCGGATCGCCGATGCGGCCGCCGGCGTCCCGGCCTCGGAGGGGCCCCGCCGCACCCGGCTGCGCCGCCACGAGCACTGACGTCCGCCCCCGGGCGCCCTCCCGGCCCCGACGAGAACGGCCCCTGTCCCGCGCGGGACAGGGGCCGTCGTCGTCGTGGGGGTCAGTCCTCGTGGGACTGGCGGGTGCGGACCACCGGCAGGGTGCCGGTGCGGCTGTGGGCCGCGGCCGACGTGCGGGTGCCCGTGACGAACCAGGCGAGGGTCAGGACCGCGACCCACACGAGACCGATGATGAGCGCGCGGCGCGAATCCGGGATGGTAGCCATGGTGATCACCACGGTGGCCACAAACGCCAGGCCCAGGTAGGTGCCGACGTTGCCCAGCGGCATGGGGAAGGGGGACGGCTCCGCGCCCTGCTCCGCGACGCGCCTGCGCATGGCGCGGTGGGACAGGAAGATCATGGCCCAGGTCAGCACCACGGCGAACGAGGCGACGCCGGCCACCAGGCTGAAGGCGTTCGGGTCCACGGTGATCAGCACCGCGCCGAGCACCATCACGCCCAGCGTCACGGCCACGGACAGCCACGGCACGCCGCCGCGGTTGGTGTGGGTGAAGGCCCGGGGCGCCTGGCCGTCATGGGCCATCGCGTAGAGCAGGCGACCGGACGCGTAGATGCAGGCGTTGATCGCGGAGACGGCGGCCGTGAGCACCACGAAGTTCAGCAGGTGCGGGGCGAAGGGGACGCCGAGGCCCTCGAAGATCTGCACGAACGGGCTGGCCTTGCCGTCCACCTGGTTCCAGGGGACGAGGGCCATGATGACCGCCATCGTCAGCACGTAGAACAACAGGATGCGGATCGGCACCGTGTTGATGGCCTTGGGCAGCACCTTCTCCGGGTTCTTGGCCTCGCCCGCGGCCACGCCGAGGGTCTCGATGCCGCCGAAGGAGAACGTCACGATGGTGAGCGCGGTCAGCACGCCCAGGATGCCGTGCGGCAGGAATCCGCCGTGGTCCACGAGGTTCGCCAGGCTGGCTTGGGTGCCGTCCGCGGTGGAGGCGCCGGTGAAGAGCAGGATCACACCGCCGAAGATCATCGCCACGATGGCCCCGACCTTCACGAGCGTCAGCCAGAACTCGGCCTCGCCGAAGTTCCCGACGTGCGTGAAGTTGATCAGGCCGACCACGAGGATCGTGGCGGCGACCCAGGCCCAGGCCGGGACCCCCGGGAACCAGAACGCCATGTACGTGGTGATGGCGGCGGTGTCCGCGATGATCACGACGGCCAGCTCGAAGACGAAGGTCCAGCCGGTCACGTAGCCGGCGAAGGGGCCGAGATAACGGGAGGCATAGGCGGCGAAGGAGCCGGAGACGGGCTCACGGAGCGTCATCTCGCCGAGGGCGCGCATCACGAGGAACACGGCGGCGCCGGCGACGAGGAAGGACAGGATCACGCCCGGCCCGGCGGCCTGGATGCCGCCGGCCGAGCCGTAGAAGAGGCCGGTGCCCACCGCCGTGCCCAGGGCGATGAACATGATGTGCCGCTGGCTCAGGCCGCGGTGCAGCTGCCCGCGGTCCGTGGTGGCCGCGTCGGGCTCGGCGACGCGGGAGCCGGAGGGGGAGGTGCTCACGTGAAGTCTCCGCTCGAAGGGGGTGGATCAGGACACGCCATGGTGACTCGTGACACAGCGTTCATGCCACTTTGTCCGGTGTGATGCGAGTCATCGTGGACGTTACGTCGAGTTCATCCGACCGTGCCGGATGATGTGGCCTCGGCCACCGCTGATTCCTCGCGGAAGATCTGTGGCGCCCCGGCGGGTCCCGGGGCGTGCCCGGCTCAGTCCATGAGCAGCCACGCGGCGGCGTCGTGCGCGAGCTGCCCGTCCTGCACGGCCTCTGCCTCCTCGAGGGAGAACAGGGCCCGGGAATGGCCCGCGGGCAGGTCGACGGGATCGGTCGACAGGTTCGCCATCACGAGCACGGTGCGCGCCGGGATCGGCTCGCCCGAGCCCAGGTGCCGGCCACCGCCCGAGGTGACCGTGAACGCCAGCACCCCGCGTGCGGGGTCGTGGTGCTCGGACCACGCGAACGTGCCCGTGCCCAGGTCGAGCTCGCCGCGGATCTGCAGCAGACGCCGGTACAGCTCGAACACGGAGCCCTCGACGCCGACCTGCCGGTCCGCCGCCAGCGCCCGGAAGGACGCGGGCTGGGGCAGCCACGGCGCGGCGACGCCCTCGGCGGCGGACGCGGGGCCGTCGTCGTCCGCGGGGGTCGAGAAGCCGTAGGACGTCTCGTCCGCGGCCCACGGCAGAGGGATGCGGCAGCCGTCGCGGCCGGGCTCCTTGCCGTCCGTGCGGAAGAAGTACGGGTCCTGGCGATGCTCGGCGGCGAGGGTGGTGTGCTCGGGCAGGCCCAGCTCGTCGCCCTGGTAGATGTACGCGGAGCCGGGCAGGCCCAGCTCCACCATCGCGGCGGCGCGGGCCCGACGGCGACCGACCGCCTCGTCTGGCTGCTCGTCCTCGGCCGTGATGCCGGCGGGGTAGGAGCTCGGGTCGGCGAGGCCGTAGCGGGAGGCGTGGCGCACCGTGTCGTGGTTCGAGAGCACCCAGGTGTTCGGGGCGCCGACCCGGCCGGCCTGCTCGAAGGACCGGTCGATCGCGTGGGTCAGCGAGGCGGCGTCCCAGCCGGCCATGAGGTAGGTGAAGTTGAAGGTCTGGTGCATCTCGCCGGGGCGGACGTACCGGAACATCCGCGAGAGCGGGGCCACCCACGCCTCGGCCACCATCATCGGCTCGTGGTCGTAGGAGTCCAGGACCCGCCGCCAGTCCCGGTAGACTTCGTGGACGCGGTCCTGGTCCATGAACGGGGTGAGCGGCTCGAAGGTGTCCGGGTCGAACGTGGGGTCGGCGTCCTCGCCCGCGTCCGTGACCATGCCCATGCGGGAGTGCTCGGCGTCCGGGTAGCCGGGCTGCTTGATGAGCCCGTGGGCCACGTCCACCCGGAAGCCGTCCACGCCGCGGTCCAGCCAGAACCGCAGGATGGAGCGGAACTCCTCGCGCACCTCCTCGTTCTCCCAGTTCAGGTCCGGCTGCGTGGTGTCGAACAGGTGCAGGTACCACTGGCCCGGGGTGCCGTCCGCCTCGGTCACACGGGTCCAGGCCCCGCCGCCGAACGTGGACTCCCAGTTGTTGGGGGGCAGCTCGCCGTGCTCGCCGCGGCCCTCGGCGAAGTGGTAGCGGGCGCGCTCGGGGGAGCCGGGGGCGGCGGCCAGGGCGGCCTGGAACCACGCGTGCTCGGACGAGGTGTGGTTCGGCACGAGGTCCACGACCACGCGGATGCCGGCCTCGTGCGCGGCGGCGATCATCTCGTCCGCGTCCGCGAGCGTGCCGAACCGCGGGTCCACGGCGCGGTAGTCCGCGACGTCGTAGCCGGCGTCGTGCTGCGGGGAGAGGTAGAAGGGCGAGAGCCAGATCGCGTCCACGCCGAGCTGGGCCAGGTAGTCGAGGCGCGAGGTGACGCCGCGCAGGTCGCCCATGCCGTCCCCGTCCGCGTCCGCGAAGGAGCGCGGGTACACCTGGTAGATCACGGCGTCCACCCACCACGGTGTGACGGGCCGGTTCCGGGCTTCCGAGGGCGGGGTGCTCAGGCGCTGCGTGGTCATGGGATCCACCCTAGGCCCGACGCGGGAGCGCGCGCCCCGCGTGAGCGGCGTCGGCGGCGTGGTGTGCGTCTCGGCCGCCTCGGGGCGGCCCCACCCCGGTGCGCCGGGCCGGCTCAGGTCAGCCGGGCCAGCATCCCGACGGTGGCCCAGCGACGGTTCAGCCGTTCCTGCGCGACGCCGGCGGTCGCCTCGTCACCCTCCTCGAGGGCGTCGATGAGCGTCCACAGGTCGAAGACGGAGTCGTCCGGCCACACGTGCCGCGTGAGGCCGCCGTAGTCCAGCTCGATCCACGAGTCGGGGTGGAACGCGCCGAGCCACTCCACCATCACCGTGAGCTCGCCGATCAGCTCCGCATCCGGGGCGTGCCGCGCGAGCACCGCCGCCGCGTGCCCGGCCCGCTCCCGGGCGGCCACGATCGGGGCGCGCCGGTACGCCGTGCGCTCGCCGTCCACGAGGCGCTTCACCGGCTCCTCGGGGTCGAACACCGTGAGCCAGCCGTGCGGCACACCCCACGTGGCCGTGCGCGTCTGCACGCGGTGGTGCTCCGGCGCGCCGCCCTCGTCCTGCGGGTCCTGGCCCGCCGCGTCCGGGTCGGGGGAGAGGCCCCACTCGTCCTCGAGCGCCACGAGCGCGCGGCCGCGGTTCATGGCGCGCGCCGCCGGCGGGATGGCGGCCTCGTGCAGCCGCGGCAGCATCGTCTCCTCGAGCATGGCCGCGGCCATCTCGGCGCGCAGGCCCCGCTCGTCCGGGCAGTAGAAGGCGGAGCGGTGCTCGTCCTGGAGGACCCGCACCAGGTCGTCCTCACCGGGTTCCGGGAACGGGTCGGCCACGGGCCGGGCCAGGCGACGCCGGGCCCGTTCGGCCGCCTCGGCCTCGACCTCGGCACGGGTGCGGTGGCCGCCGGCGATCAGCCGCGCCTGGACCGCGTCCGGGAACGCGGCCAGCGGCTGGAAGACGCGCAGGTGCGCGGTGCCGCGCGCGACACCCGGGGGCGGGCCGCCGTCGTCGTGGGTCATCGCGGGCTCGTCCGTGGTTCAGCCCAGCTCGACGACCACGGGCGCGTGGTCCGAGGCGCCCTTGCCCTTGCGCTCCTCGCGGTCGATCCAGGCGTCCGTGACCGTCCGTGCGAGGGCGGGGGAGCACAGCTGGAAGTCGATGCGCATGCCCTTCTTCTTGGGGAAGGCCAGGCCCGTGTAGTCCCAGTACGTGTACACGCCGGGGCCGGGGTGGCGCGGGCGCACCACGTCCACCAGCCCGGCGTCCTCGAACGCGTGGAACGCCGCGCGCTCGGCCGGGGAGACGTGCGTGTAGCCCTCGCGCTGGAACAGCTCGATGTCCCACACGTCCTCGTCCTGCGGAGCGATGTTCCAGTCGCCGGCCAGGGCGAGCCGGGTGTCCGGGTCCTCGGCGAGGCGCTCGGCCGCGTGCTCCTGGAGCACGCGCAGCCACTCGAGCTTGTAGCCCATGTGCTCGTTCTCCAGGCCGCGCCCGTTGGGCACGTAGAGGCTCCACAGGCGGACCGGGGCGACGCCGTCGGCCGCCTCGGCGCCCACGGTCGCCCCGATGGCGCGGGACTCCTCCTGCGGGTCCACGCCGCCCTTGCCGAAGTGCGGCTGGCCGGGGAAGCCGCGCTGCACGTCGCTCAGGCCGACGCGGGAGGCGATGGCCACGCCGTTCCACTGCGAGGTGCCGTTGTGGACCACCTCGTAGCCGGCGCGCTCGAAGAGCTCCCACGGGAAGTTCTCGTCCCGGCACTTGGTCTCCTGGATGGCCAGGACGTCGATGTCATGGCGCTCGAGGAAGGCCTCGACGCGGTCGGCGCGGGCACGGAGGGAGTTGACGTTCCAGGTGGCGATCTTCACCCGGCCAGGCTATCGAAGGGCGCGGACACCGTGGGATCGGCGCCTCAGCGCCACCAGTCGTCGTGGATCGTCACCGGCGTGGTGCGCTTGTGGCGGCTGCGGAGCCAGATGCCCTCGAGCTTCTCCGCGACCTCGGTCGGGACGTCCTTGCCCTCGAGGTAGTCGTCGATGTCCTCGTACGTCATCCCGAGTTCGGCCTCGTCCGTCTGGCCCGGCGTGCCGTCCAGCAGGTCCGCGGTGGGCACCTTGTTCCACAGGGGCTCGGGGGCTCCGAGTTCGCGGCCCAGCGCCCGCACCTGCCGCTTGTTCAGGCCGGCCAGCGGCAGGACGTCCGCGCCGCCGTCGCCGAACTTCGTGTAGAACCCGGTGACGGCCTCGGCCGCGTGGTCCGTGCCGATCACCAGCTGCCCGTGGGCGCCGGCCACCGCGTACTGGGCCGTCATGCGGATGCGGGCCTTCACGTTGCCCTGGTTGTAGTCCGAGATCGGCTCCCCCACGGCCTCAGCGAAGGCGGCGGCCAGACCCTGCACGGCCTCCGCGATGTTCAGGGTGACGTCCTGATCCGCACCCACGAAGTCCATGGCCGCCCGGGCATCCGCCTCGTCGTGCTGCACCTTGTAGGGCAGGCGCACGGCGGTGAACCGGGGGTTCTCGCGGGAGGGCACGACGTCGGCGCCCACCCCCGCCTCACCCGGCGGGGCGGTGCCGGGGCCGCCCAGGGCGACGGCGTCCGTGACGCCGAGCTGGGCGCGGCGACGCTCGACGGCGAGCTGGGCCAGCCGGCCACCCACCGTGGAGTCCACGCCGCCGGAGATGCCCAGGACGAAGCCGGACGCGCCCGTGGCCGCGAGGTAGTCGGCGAGGAAGGCCACGCGCCGTTCGACTTCGGCCGCCGGGTCGATCTCGGGGAGGACGCCCTGCTGGGCGATGATCCGCTGCTGGAGTTCACGCATGCCGGTCAGCGTAGGACCGGCCCCGCGCACGGGGACAGGGTCGGTCGGCGACGACGGCTCACGCGTCCGGGTGCCCCAGGTTGCGGGCGATGCGGCGCAGGACGCGGACGGCGTCGTCGATCTGGTCCCGCGGGACGTCCGCCGTCGCTTCGGCACGCAGGGCCTCGACCGCCTCGCCCACGCGGGCGCCCGCAGTGCGGCCCGTGGCGGTGAGGGTGTAGAGGTCGCCCTCGACCGTCACCCAGTGGGACTCGACCAGCTCCTCGATCTGACCGGGCACCGCGCCGCGCTGCTCCTCCTCGAAGCCGGCCTCGAGCTCGGCGCGGGACTGCGGGGCCACCGTGAGGGTGTTCAGCAGCTGCCACTGGGCGCGGGTGAGGCCGTGCTCCTCGAGGCTCTCGGCCACGCGCGCCGCGATCAGGCCCTCGGTGAGGGTGAGCCAGTGCGCCAGGGGCAGGCCGGAGGGGTGCTGGACGGCGGCGTCGTCGTGCGGGATCTCGCTCATGACCCGAGCCTAGCCAGGCCGGGACGGAAGCGGCAGGGGCGGTCGGGCCCGCACTAGCATGGGCGGCATGACCGACGCGCAGACCCCCACCGTCCCCACGCCCGAGCAGGACCGCGAGCGGCTCAAGCAGCTCATCCAGGAGCTGGCCGTGGTGCACGGCCGCGTGACCCTGTCCTCCGGCAAGGAGGCGGACTACTACGTGGACCTGCGTCGCGTCACCCTGCACCACGAGGCCGCCCCGCTGATCGGCCGCGTGATGCTGCGCCTGCTCGAGGAGAACGGGATCGGGTTCGACGCCGTGGGCGGTCTCACCATGGGCGCCGACCCCGTGGCCACCGCGATGATGCACCAGGCCGGCGCCGCGGGCCGCGCGCTCGACGCGTTCGTGGTGCGCAAGGCGCAGAAGTCGTACGGCATGGGCCGGCAGGTGGAGGGCCCGGGCGTGGACGGCCGCCGCGTCGTCGTGCTGGAGGACACCTCGACGACGGGCGGCTCCGCGCTCACCGCCGTCGAGGGCGTGCGCAACGCCGGCGGCGACGTCCAGGCCGTGGCCGTGATCGTGGACCGTGCGACCGGCGCCGCCGAACGCGTGGCCGAGGAAGCGGGGGTGCCGTACCTGTACGCGTTCGGCAAGGACGAGCTCGGCCTCGACTGAGCCTCGGACGGCCCCGCGCGCCGCCCGCCTAGAGCCAGTCCGCGCGCTTGAACAGCACGAACAGCGTGAGGGCCACCGCCAGCATGAGTCCCAGGGCGAACGGATAGCCGAACGCCCAGTGCAGCTCGGGCATGCCGTCGAAGTTCATGCCGTACACCGAGCCCACCAGCTGCGGCGCGAAGATGATCGCCGCCCAGGACGAGATCTGCTTGACCTGCTCGTTCTGGGCGATCGACTGCTCGGCCAGCCGCTTCGAGGCCAGCGTCGAGTCCAGCTCGAGGGCGCTGTTGAGCATCTGGCGCATGGTCATCACGCGCTCGTTGATCTGGACGGCGTGGTCGTGGACGTCGCGCAGGCGGCGCAGGTTCTCCACCTCGAGGCGCGCCTGATCGCTGAGCTCCTCGTCCTCCCAGGCGTGGGCGTCGTCGCGCCGGGGCAGGCCGTCGGCGTCGAGGCGGCGGGTGTCCTCGTGCAGGCGGGTGCGCACCTCCTCCTGGAGCTGCTCCACGATGAACGGCAGCGCGCGGATGGCGTGCTGGAAGTTCAGCACCTCGCGGGAGAGCTCGTAGATGCGCCGGGAGACGTGCCCGTCGCCGGCGAAGACCTGGTCCTCGATCTCCGCGATGTCCTGTTCGAGGCCGTCGGCCACCGGGAAGTAGTCGTCCACGACCCGGTCCAGGATCTCCAGGGTGACCTGCCACGGCCCCATCGCGAGGCGCTCGCGGCCCTCCGTCTCCAGGGACCGACGCACGGCGGCCAGGTCCGGCTCCTCCGCGTGACGCACCGTCACCACGTAGTGCTCACCGGTGAAGACGCTCAGCTCGCCGAACTCCACGGTCTCGGTGCGGTCGATGTAGCGGGCCGGGTGCAGGACCATGAACGAGTCCTCGCCGTAGCGGTCCAGCTTGGCGCGCTCGCCTCCGGCGAGGGCGTCCTCGACGGCGAGCGGGTGCAGGCGCAGCTCCTCCGCGACCGCTTGGAGCTCGGCCACGTCCGGGCGGTACAGGCCCAGCCAGGCCATGCCGCCGGTGCGCTCGCACTCCTCCCAGGTGTCCTCGAGGGTGGAGGGGGCGTGGACGCGCCGCCCGTCCACGTACACGGCGTTGTCGATCATGCTCACCCGGACATTCTCCCCGACGGTGGCCCCCGGCGGATTCCAGGATGCGCGCGCTACGGTGGCGCCATGAAGACTCCGCGCCATGCCCCGCCCGTCGTCCGTGACGGCAAGACCCTGCTCCCCGCCCACGCCGTCTCCACGGCCCCGGTCGCCGCGTTCGGTCTGATCGGCGGCTACCTGACGGCCCGTGAGACCGGCATCCGCCCGCTCGGCGGCGTCGTGCTGGCCGCCGCCGGCCTGTACGCCGGCCGGACGTGGCTGGCCACGCGGGGGCCGGCCGTCACCGGGGGCCTGGCCGCCCTGTACCTCGGCGGCTTCGGCGCCTCCCACCCGCTGGCCAAGAAGATCGGCGCGTGGCCGGCGGTGCTCTCCGTGGCCGCGGTGTCCGCCGGGGCCGCCTGGGCCGCCGTCGACCGGTCCGAGGCCGGCCGCTGAGCGAGCCCGCGCCGGCCGAGGACGGCGCCGCGCCCCGCGAGGTCGGCGTCGGCCCGTGGACCGGCCCGTGGCCGGAGGACCCCCGCTACGACCCGGAGCTGCTCGCGCTTGGCGACCGCCGCAACGTGCTCGACCGCTACCGCTACTGGAGCCTCGAGGCGATCGTCGCGGACCTCGACGCGCGGCGGCACCCGTTCCACGTGGCCATCGAGAACTGGCAGCACGACCTGAACATCGGCACCGTCGTGCGCACCGCCAACGCGTTCAACGCCGCCGGGGTGCACATCATCGGGCGGCGCCGCTGGAACCGGCGCGGCGCCATGGTCACCGACCGGTACCTGCACGTGCGCCACCACGAGACGGTGGCGGCGTTCACCGGGTGGGCGGCGGGGGAGGGGCTGCCCGTGCTCGGCGTGGACCTGTTCCCCGAGTCGGTGCCGGTGGAGACCTTCGACTTCCCGCGTGCCTGCGTGCTCGTCTTCGGGCAGGAGGGGCCGGGACTCTCGGCGGAGGTGCGCGCGGCGTCGAGCGCGGTGCTGTCCATCGCGCAGTACGGCTCCACCCGCTCGATCAACGCGGGCGTGGCCGCCGGCATCGCGATGCACGCGTGGATCCGGCAGCACGCGGCCGTCCCCTGAGTCCGGCGCGAGCCAGACGATTCCGCGCTGAAAGGAGCCTCTGGACCGCAGATTCGTCTGGCTCGCCGCGCAGAACGGCGCAGGACCGCGCAGGACCGCGCCGACGACGTGCGGCGTGACGGCCTCAGCCCGCGAAGGGCCGGGCCGGCAGACCCGTCACCCCCGGGCGGACGGCGAACAGGGCCCCGGCCAGCGGGTCCTCGCCGCGCTCCAGGTTCTCCCAGGAGGTGGTGATGTAGAGGGTGCCGAGGTCGTCGCCGCCGAAGGTGCACGCCGTCGTCTTCTGCACGGGCACCTCGACCACCTCGTCGAGCGTCCCCTCGGGCGTGTACCGGTGGATCTGCCCGTGGCTGATCACGGCCACCCAGATCCCGCCCTCGGCGTCCACGGTGAGTCCGTCCGGCTTGCCCTCCCCGTCGAGCACGTCCACGAGCACGCGGCGGTTCGTCAGGCCCTCCTCGCGGGAGTAGTCGAACACGGCCACCTGCCGTGTGGGGGTGTCGTTGTAGTAGGCCCGCGTGCCGTCGGGGCTCCACTCCAGGCCGTTGGACGTCGTCGCGCCGGTCAGCACGACGTCCACCTCGCCGGCGCCGCCGTCGGGCCCGGGGGCGAGCCGGTAGAGGTTCGCCGCGCCGGGGGTCTTGGCGTACGCCATGGTGCCGCAGTGGAACCGGCCGTCCGGGTCGCAGCCGCCCTCGTTCATCCGGATCCCGGCGTCCGCGCCCCACAGCTCGGGCAGCGTCGTCAGCTCGCCCTCGGGCGAGATCAGGGCGAAGCCCCGCTCCACCGCGACGACGGCGCCACCCCCCGCACGCGGGCGCAGCGCGGCGGCCACGTCGCCGACGTGCGTGCGGTCCACCGTCCCGTCGGTGCGCAGGGACAGGACGTCCCCGGCGAGCATGTCCACCCAGCGCAGGCCGCCGCCGGCGGTCACGCCCTCGGCGGCGCTGCCCCACGAGGCGGCCCAGACGGGGCCCTCGCCGTGGTAGGCGATGGGATCGGTGACCTGCTCGGCGCGCATGACTGCTCCTTCGGTGGGCGGGACGGTCCTGGCCCCGACGCTAGCCGAGGCTCAGAACCACCCGCACGAGTCGGCGGTCCAGCGGTCGGCGAGGGTCGCGTCCAGGAACGCCCCCATCCGCGGCAGCGAGGCCACGTGGCCGCCCACGTGGGTCGGGGTGAGGAGCGGGTCGAAACGCACCCGCGCGCCCTCCGCGCACCAGCGGCGGCCCAGGTCGCGGCCGGTGCGGTACGGGATGACGTCGTCCGTGACGGAGTGCGCGATCATCACCGGCACGTCCGGACGGCGGCCCGGTGCGCCGATCCGCTGCTCGGCGAGGATCCCGGCCAGCTCGGCATCGGAGCGGACGAGCTCAGGGAAGTCCTGCCCCGTGTGGGTCAGTGTGGCGGAGTCGAGGTGCGCGTAGGCGAGGCTGCCCACCATGCAGGTCTCGGCCGCGCCGGCGAGGGCCGTCAGGCCGGTCTCGTTGAGGTGCGTGGCCGGGTCCACGTCGTACGCGGCGAGCTGCCCGGCCATCGCGTAGAGCAGGAAGGCCGCGTACAGGCCGCCGTCGATCCGGTCCGCGACCTGCACGAGGTCGGCCGGCGGGGCGCCCACGTAGGCGCCCTTGAGGTCCAGCTCCGGGGCGTAGTCGGACGCGAGCTCGGCGGCGGCCGCGGCCGCCCCGCCGCCCTGCGAGTAGCCCGCGAGCGCGACCGGCGCGGTCGCGGTGACGCCCGACCCCGACACCTGGGCGGCCGCGCGCACCGCGTCGAGGACGGCGTGCGCCTGGGCCTCCCGGACCATGTAGGTGTGCGTGCCCGGGGTGCCCAGGCCCTCGTAGTCGGTGACCACCACGGCGTGGCCGCGACTCAGCAGGGAGGTGATCCCCACGCCTTCGTACTGTTCGCCGGTCGAGAGGGTCCGCGAGGGGGCGCAGCGGTCCGCCGCCCCCTGGGTCCCCACCGCGTAGCTGATCACGGGACGCTCGCCGCTGCCCGTCCAGGGCGCGGTGGGGGTCAGCACGGTGCCGGTCACGGCGATGGGTCGGCCCTGGGCATCCTGCGAGGCGTACATGATGCGCGTGGCGTGCGCCGGCACCTGCACCAGCCGCACCGGGTCCAGGTAGAAGGCGGTGGGCTCGGTGCGGATCAGGGCGCCGGGGGTCGCGGGCACGGTGGCGGGCGGCAGGTAGAAGGGGTCGTCGGCCGAGGCCGCCGCCAGGGTGTCCCGGGCCGCGTTCCAGCGGGCGTCCTCGGCCGTCGTGGCCGGCTGCGAGAGGTCCGCGACGGCGGAGCTCACCTCCGGTGCGTCCGGGGCCGGGGCGGACTCCTGGGCCAGGGCCGCGTGTGGCGCGCCGAACCCGGCGACGACAGCCAGGGCGGCGGCCAGGGCGAGGGGGCGGGAGGGGCGGTGGGCGGGGGCCATGGCGGTCTCCGGTCTCTCGGATGCGAATGTGACGCCGCTCACCCTAGGCAAACGGCGGGGTCGTGCCCAGGCCGGCGTCGCCGTCGGGTCCGGGACCCTGGGGCGGGTCCGGCCGCGCGGATAGGATGTGCCCGAGGGTGTCGCGCTCGCCGCGCTCCCCCGCCTGCCCGAGTCGACGACGCCTAGGAGCTGCAGCATGCCCATCGCATCCCCGGAGAAGTACGCCGAGATGATCGACGCCGCCAAGAACGGCGCCTTCGCCTTCCCGGCGATCAACGTCACCAGCTCCCAGACCCTGAACGCCGCCATCCGCGGCTTCGCCGAGGCCGGCTCGGACGGCATCGTCCAGGTCTCCACCGGCGGCGCCGCCTACTTCTCCGGCTCCTCCGTGAAGGACATGGTCGCCGGCTCGCTGGCCTTCGCCGCGTTCGCGCGCGAGGTCGCCAAGAAGTACTCCGTGAACATCGCCCTGCACACGGACCACTGCCCCCAGGACAAGCTCGAGGGCTTCGTCCTGCCCCTGCTGGACGCCTCGGAGGCCGAGGTGAAGGCCGGGCGCGACCCGATCTTCAACTCCCACATGTGGGACGGCTCCGCCGAGACCCTCGAGGAGAACCTGCGGATCGGCCGCGAGCTGCTCGCGCGCACCCACGCCAACAAGCAGATCCTCGAGGTGGAGATCGGCGTCGTGGGCGGCGAGGAGGACGGCGTGGCCCACGAGATCAACGAGAAGCTCTACACCACCGTCCAGGACGGCATCGCCACGGTGGAGGCCCTCGGCCTCGGCGAGCACGGTCGCTACCTCACCGCGCTGACCTTCGGCAACGTGCACGGCGTCTACAAGCCGGGCAACGTGAAGCTGCGCCCGGAGATCCTGCAGGAGATCCAGCAGGCCGTGGGCGAGAAGTTCGGCAAGGAGCGCCCGTTCGACCTCGTGTTCCACGGCGGCTCCGGCTCCGCCGCCCAGGAGATCGCCGACTCGGTGGAGTACGGCGTCGTGAAGATGAACGTGGACACGGACACCCAGTACGCGTTCACCCGCCCGGTGGCCGGGCACATGTTCGAGAACTACGACGGCGTCCTGAAGGTCGACGGCGAGGTCGGCGACAAGAAGCAGTACGACCCCCGCGTGTGGGGCGCCAAGGCCGAGGAGGCCATGGCCGCCCGCGTGGTCCAGGCCTGCACCGAGCTGAACTCGGCCGGCAAGAGCATCGGCTGACCCCGCCGTCCGCCGCGCCGGCCCGCACCCTCGCGTGAGGGTGCGGGCCGGCGTCGTCCTCAGCCCTCCCGCTCCTCCTGGGCCTGGAGGAACTCGAAGACCTCGCGCTCGTCCACACCGGGGAAGGTCTGCGTGGGCATGGCCGCCAGCAGATGCGCGTGCATGCGGGCCGCGGGCCACACGTGCCCGCCCCACGCGGCCTCGAGCTCGGGGTCGGGGCGGCGGCAGCAGCGCGGATCCGGGCACGTGGAGGTGACCCGGTGGCGGGTGTCCGCGCCGCGGAAGTACCGGGCATGCTCGAACGGGGTGCCCACGGAGAGGGCGAACAGTCCGTCGGGGCCGTTCTCGATCATCGAGGTGCACCAGAACGTCCCGTTGGGCGAGTCCGTGTACTGGGCGTGGGCGCGGAACCGGTCGTTGCGGGAGAACGCCTGCCGTGCGCCCCACTTCCGGCACGCCTGCTGGCCCTCGATCGCACCGGTGTGGTCGGCGGGGAACACGATCCCGTCATTCTCGTAGGCCTTGTGGATCACCCCGGTCTCGTGGACCTTCTGGAAGTGGCAGCGGATGCCCAGGTCCACGGTGGCCAGGTTGGTGAACCGGTGCGCGGCGGCCTCGTAGGAGACGCCGAACGCGTCCTTCAGGTCGTCCACGGACAGGTCCCGGCGCTTCTGGGCGGCCCGCAGCAGCGACGACGCCGCCCGCTGCGGCATGAGCAGCGCGCCCGCCAGGTAGTTCACCGCCACACGCTGGGCGAGGAAGTCCTCGTAGTCCCGCGGCTCGCCGTGGCCCAGGACGGCGGCGGCGAGGGCCTGGAGCACCACGGTGCGGCGGTCATGGTCTGAGGAGCGGGAGCCGCTGATGTGGATGCGCCCGTGCTTGAGGTCCGTGACGGAGCGCGTGGAGTGCGGCAGGTCCGGGACGAAGCGCAGGGTGAAGCCGAGGTGCTCGGCCAGCTCCGAGACCGCGTGCAGGCCCAGCGGCCCGCCCGTGTGGCCGATCGCGTCGAGCAGCCGATGCGCCTCGGCCTCGAGGTCGGGGTAGTGGTTGTCCACCGCGCGCATCTGGGCGCGCAGCTGGGCGTTGGCGCGGCGCGCCTCCTCGGGGGTGGCGGCCTGCTCCTCCAGGCGACGGCGCAGCTCGGCCTCCAACCCCGCGATCACCTCGAGGACCTCGGTGGGGGTGCGGGGCCCGATGCGCAGCGGCGGCAGGCCGAGGGAGGCGTAGTGCTCCGAGCGCGCGAACCGTTCGACCTCGATCTCCAGTTCGGCCCGCCGGGTGGGGGCCCGGCCGGTGAGCAGGTCCTCGACCGGCACGCCCAAAACCTCGGCGATCCGCTGGACCAGCGAGAGCCGCGGCTCGCGGCGGGCGTTCTCCACGAGGGACAGGTGCGAGCCGCTCACTCCCGTGCGCTCCGCGAGCTGGTCCAGGGTGAGGCCGGCCTGCTTGCGCAGGTGCCGAACGCGGCGGCCCAGCGCGACGGCGTCCACGGTCGCGCTGTCCTCGGGAAGCGGGCGGGTCATCATGCGCGGAACTGTAGACGGAACCGGGGAGGAGATCACGTGTTTCGGAAAGAAAGTCACATTCTTGACAAGCGGGGGGCCGTTGCCGTGATCCAGGCCACATGGGGGCGCAAGGACCGTCACGTTCTGACCCAGTGGCAGGAACAGCCGGAGTTTCCACCGATTTTGTGCTCCAGAGGGCCTTGCCCGGGGCCAAGGTGGATGTCAACGGCAGCGACGGACACGTCGCACCGAACCCTTCACGAACCGGACCGATCCTCAGGAGGACGTCATGACCACCCAGCCCCACCACTCCACTCCCGCCTCCGCCGAACAGCTCCAGCACGACTGGGACAACAACCCCCGCTGGGCCGGCGTCGAGCGCAGCTTCACCGCCGAGGACGTCGTCCGTCTCCGCGGCCGCATCCAGGAGGAGCACACGCTGGCCCGCCGCGGCGCCGAGAAGCTGTGGACCCAGCTGAAGGACGAGAACGCCCGCGGTGAGTTCACCAACGCCCTCGGCGCCCTCACCGGCAACCAGGCCGTCCAGCAGGTCAAGGCCGGGCTGCGCGCCATCTACCTCTCCGGCTGGCAGGTCGCCGCGGACGCCAACCTCTCCGGCCACACGTACCCGGACCAGTCCCTGTACCCGGCCAACTCCGTGCCGCAGGTGGTGCGCCGCATCAACAACGCCCTGCTGCGCGCGGACCAGATCGAGCACGCCGAGGGCGTCAGCAGCGTCGAGGACTGGCTCGTGCCGATCGTGGCCGACGCCGAGGCCGGCTTCGGCGGCCCGCTCAACGCCTACGAGCTCATGAAGTCGATGATCACCGCCGGCGCCTCCGGTGTGCACTGGGAGGACCAGCTGGCCTCCGAGAAGAAGTGCGGCCACCTCGGCGGCAAGGTGCTCATCCCCACCGGCCAGCACATCCGCACGCTCAACGCCGCCCGCCTGGCCGCCGACGTCGCCGACGTGCCCAGCGTGATCATCGCCCGCACTGATGCCGAGGCGGCCACCCTGATCACCTCGGACGTGGACGAGCGCGACGCCGAGTTCATCACCGGTGAGCGCACCGCGGAGGGCTTCTACAAGGTCCGCAACGGCGTCGAGCCCTGCATCGCCCGCGCCAAGGCCTACGCCCCCCACTCGGATCTGATCTGGATGGAGACCGGCACCCCGGACCTCGAGCTGGCCCGGAAGTTCGCCGAGGCCGTCAAGGCCGAGTTCCCGGACCAGATGCTGGCCTACAACTGCTCGCCGTCGTTCAACTGGAAGAAGAACCTCGACGACGACACCATCGCCAAGTTCCAGCGCGAGCTGGGCGCCATGGGCTACACCTTCCAGTTCATCACGCTGGCCGGCTTCCACGCCCTGAACCACTCGATGTTCGACCTGGCCAAGGGATACAACGAGCGCCAGATGTCCGCGTACGTCGAGCTGCAGGAGCGCGAGTTCGCCGACGAGGCCCGCGGCTACACCGCGACCAAGCACCAGCGCGAGGTCGGCACCGGCTACTTCGACGCCGTGTCCACCGCCATCAACCCGGACAGCTCCACGGTGGCCCTGGCGGGCTCCACGGAGTCCGGCCAGTTCCACTGATCCGCTCAGCCGAGACCGCGAGGAGGCAGTCCCATGAGCCCGCAGACCACGACCCCCACCCTGCACGAGATCCATGCCGACGACGTTCGGGAGCACACGCCCCTGCCGCATGACGTGAGCACCCAGGCCATCCCCGTCGTCATCCCCGAGGGCGCCGCCCCCGTGGTGACCGTCCACGGGCCGGTCGACGGGCGGCAGGCCGAGATCCTCACGGACGAGGCGCTGGCGTTCCTCGGCCGCCTGCACCGGCTGGCCGAGGACCGCCGCCGGCGGCTGCTCGAGGAGCGGGAGTACACCCAGCGCCGCATCACCGACGGATGGAACCCGCACTACCTGCGGTCCACCCGCCGGGTCCGCGAGGACGACTCCTGGCGTGTGGCGCCGCTGGCCCCCGGCCTGCAGGACCGCCGCGTGGAGATCACCGGCCCCGTGGATCGGAAGATGACGATCAACGCCCTCAACTCGGGCGCCTCGGGCTGGCTCGCCGACTTCGAGGACTCCTCGACGCCGTCCTGGGACCGGATGCTGGACGGGCAGGTCAACCTGTTCGACGCGATCCGCGACCAGATCGACTTCACCTCCCCCGAGGGCAAGGAGTACCGGCTGCGCGAGCGCGAGCTCACGGACCGGCCGACCATCATCGTCCGCCCGCGCGGCTGGCACCTCATCGAGGACCACATCCGTGTGGACGGCGAGCCGATGGCCGGCGCCCTCGTGGACTTCGGCCTGTACTTCTTCCACAACGCCCACGAGCTGATCCGCCGCGGCCACGGCCCGTACTTCTACCTGCCCAAGCTCGAGTCCCATCTCGAGGCGCGGCTGTGGAACTGCGTGTTCGTGGCGGCGCAGGACGAGCTGGGCATCCCCCAGGGCACCATCCGGGCCACCGTGCTGATCGAGACGATCACCGCGGCGTTCCAGATGGAGGAGATCCTGTACCAGCTGCGCAACCACGCCGCGGGCCTCAACGCCGGCCGCTGGGACTACATCTTCTCCATCATCAAGAACTTCCGGGACCGCGGGGCCGAGTTCGTCCTCCCGGACCGCTCGGAGGTGACCATGACCCAGCCGATGATGCGGGCCTACACGGAGCAGCTGGTCCGGGCCTGCCACCGGCGCGGCGCCTCGGCGATCGGCGGCATGTCCGCCGTGATCCCGGACCGCCGGAACGAGGAGGCCAACGCCGCCGCGCTGGAGAAGGTGCGCGCGGACAAGGCCCGCGAGGCCGGCGACGGCTTCGACGGCTCGTGGGTGGCGCACCCGGACCTCGTGCCGGTCGCCCGGGAGGAGTTCGACGCCGTGCTCGGCGAGGCCCCGAACCAGATCCGCACCCGCCGTCGCGAGGACGTGGAGCCGGACGAGGCCGCCCTGCTCGACGTCGCCGCGACCACGGGCTCGGTGACCGAGGCCGGCGTGCGGATGAACATCGAGGTCGGGATCCGCTACATCGAGTCCTGGCTGCGGGGGAACGGCGCCGCCGCGATCCACGGACTCATGGAGGACGCCGCCACGGCGGAGATCTCCCGGTCCCAGATCTGGCAGTGGGCCCACAACGGCACCGGTGTGCAGCTGACCGAGGGCGGCGTGCGGACCGCCAACCGCGGCTGGATGGAGCAGCTGATCCGCGAGGAGCACGCTCGGATCCTCGCCGGCCCGCTGCCCGAGGGCCACCGGTTCGAGGACGCGGTGCGCGTGTTCTGCGAGTCGGCCCTGCCGCCGGAGTACCCGGCGTTCCTCACCCTGGGCGCGTACCGCCGGCACTTCGCCAGTCAGGACGACGCCGCGGCGAAGGCCTGATCCGCCGGGCCCCACGACGACGGCCGGTCACCTCACGAGGTGACCGGCCGTCGTCGTGCCGGGACGTCACTCCCCGGACGTGGAGGGGGACGGCGAGGCCGAGGCCGAGGCCGACTTCGTCGGTGACGGGCTGGCCGACGCCGAGGCGGACGCCTCCGCGGCCCGCTGGGATTCGGCGGCCTCCCGCGCGGCGCCCTGGAACGGCCGCGGCGGCTGGCCGGGGGCCACGGGGCCGGGGGCGCCCTCGGGGCGGTCGATCGTGGACTGGTTGTTCAGCAGCTCGTCGGGCACGCGGCCGGTGGGGATCTCCCGGGCCTGGGCCAGGGTCTCCTCGTCCATCTGCGCGTTCAGGAAGAACGGCGAGCTGAGCTTGATGACCTCCTGGAAGTCCCCGGCGTCCTTCAGCACGGTGTCCGCGAGGTGGTCGCGGGTCTCGGTGACGAGGGTGGTGCTCTGCGCGACCGGCGAGTTCTTCACCTGGGTGAGGCCGCCGTTGGCGTCGCCGAAGCCCTCCATGGAGCCCATGGTCACGGAGACCATCTCGCTGCCGTCCTCGGAGCAGGCCCACGCGGTGCGCTGGGGCAGCAGGGGGGCGCCGTCCTGGCCGCCGACCATGCCGGGGCGCAGCAGGGCGAGCAGCCCCTTGCCGGTCTTCGGGTCGAACGTGTACTCGTCCGCCACGGCGGCGGGCTCCTCCTGGCACCACTCCAGGCGGGAGCCGTCGAGGTTGTGCTGGTAGTGGACCTGCGCCAGGGGCATGCCGGGGCTGTACTCGAAGTAGCCGTTGTAGACGCAGGTGAGGAACTCGTGGGTCTCGTCCTGCGAGGCGAACAGCTGCACGATCTCGATGTTCGAGCTGTCCGGGATGTGCGTGGCGACGGCGTCCAGGGTGCGCTGGTCCAGGACGTCGCGCGTGCAGTCCATCACGGAGACGGTGTCGTTGCGGACCGCGGCCGTGTTCTTCCAGGCCTCGGTGGCGGCGCCGTCCTTGATGCCCGGGCCGACGGTCTCGAACGCCTGACGCGGCTCGGCGCGCGGGGTGCCCTCGGCGGACTCCGACGCGAGGGCCTCACGGACGCGGGACGCCGCGGCGGACGCGGGGTCGGTGGGGCTCTCCGTGGCCGAGCCGGCCGCGGCCGAGGCCGCCGATCCGCTGGGCGCCGCGGCGGTCGACGAGGCGGGCTCACCGGACTGGCCGGCCGAGCCGCAGCCGGCCAGGGCGAGGGCGAGGGCGGCGACGCCGACGGCCAGCGGGGCACGGCGGCGGGCGGGCGCGGGGTGGGTCATGGAGGCTCCTTCGACGGCATCGGCGGCCCGGCCCCGGGAGCGTGGGGCGGCGGACGGACGCTGCGCCTACGGTACCGGACCGTCCTGGACGCGGGGACGGCGATCCGTCCGGCGTCCGGCGCCGTCGATAGACTCGGCCGCGACCGCATCGTCCGCGAGGAGAAGAGGCATCCCATGTCCGAGTCCCTGATCGGCAAGAACCTGATGGAGCCGCCGGCCACGCGCCTGCCGGAGGAGCCGGAGGTGCTGGCCCGGCTCGAGGCAGGTGACCTGCCCGAGGACATCGTGCCGGTGGCGCCCGAGTCCTCCCTGGTGTGGGCGCTCATGGCGGAGGACGCGTGGGCCGAGGGTCGGACCGTGGACTCCTATGCGTACGCCCGCGTCGGCTACCACCGGGGCCTGGACGCGCTGCGCCGGGCGGGGTGGCGCGGCGCCGGCCCGGTGCCGTACGCCCATGAGCCCAACCGCGGCTTCCTGCGCGCCCTGTACGCGCTGGGCCGCGCGGCCGCCGGGATCGGGGAGTCCGAGGAGGTCGAGCGCATCCGCACCTTCCTGCGGGACTCGGACCCCACGGCCGCGGAGCAGATCGAGGCCGACCAGGGCCGCGCCCAGGGCTGAGCGGAGCCGTGGCCAAGCTCTACTTCCGCTACGGGGCCATGAACTCCGGCAAGTCCACGGGCCTGCTGCAGGCCGCCTTCAACTACGAGGAGCGCGGCCAGCGGGTGCTGCTGGCCAAGCCGGAGGTCGACGTGAAGGGGGAGGGCGACGTCGTGTCCCGCCTCGGTGTGACCCGCGCCGTGGACTTCCTCGTCCCGGCGGGAGCGGACGTGCGGGAGCTGTTCCGCCGGCACGCCACCGGTGACGACCCGGACGCCCTCGTGGGGCACGTGGAGGCTCCGCCCGTGGCGTGTCTGCTCGTGGACGAGGCACAGTTCCTCGAGCCGGCGCAGGTGGACGACCTGCTGCGCATCGCCGTGCTCGACGGCGTCCCCGTGATCGCCTACGGGCTGCGCACCGACTTCCGCACCCGCTCCTTCCCGGGCTCCGCGCGGCTGCTGGAGCTGGCGCACTCCCTCGATGAGCTGAAGACCATCTGCCGGTGCGGCCGGAAGGCGGTGTTCAACACGCGCAAGGTCGTGGACCCGACCACGGGCGCCGAGCACTTCGTGTTCGAGGGGGACCAGGTGGCGATCGACGGTGTTCAGGTGACCTACGAGTCTCTGTGCGGCACGTGCTACCTGGCCGAGTCCGGCGGTGCACTGGGCTGAGGCGGCCATTGCCAGGCAACTGCCAGGCTGCGTGACGGCTGCGCCCATGCTCGGTTCGTACGGTGGAACCACTTCATCGAGGTGCGAGTGATGAAGGTGCGAGTGATGACAGGCGAAGGGCCCCGGTGATCCCGGGGTCCTTCGTCTGTCCGGACCCGGCCCGCATCGGCCGGCCGGCTCAGAGCGAGACGAGCAGGAGTGTGCCGCCGAAGACGAGCCCCGACGCGAGCAGCACGACCGTGGTGTACCCCAGGATGTCGCGCATCTTCAGGCCGGCGATCGCCAGAAGGGGGATCGCCCAGAACGGCTGGATCATGTTGGTCCACTGGTCGCCGTAGGAGACGGCCATGATGGTGATGGCCGGGTCCACGCCGAGCGCGTCGCCGGCCTGGAGCATGATCGGGCCCTGCACGGCGAACTGTCCGCCGCCGGAGGGGACGAAGAAGTTCACGAGGCCCGCGGCCAGGAACGCCAGCAGGCCGAACGTCACCGGGTTCGAGATCGCCACGAAGGCGTCCGAGAGCACCGCCACCAGGCCGGTGGTCGTCATCATGCCGAGGATGCCCGCGTAGAGGGGGAACTGCAGCAGGATCTCGCCCACGTTGGACGCGGCCCCCTGGGTGAGGCCGATCAGCTCGTGCGGGCTGCGCACCAGCAGCAGGATCAGCGCGAGGAAGGACCAGTTGACGATGTCCAGGGTGAGGGTGCCGCCGCCGACGAAGTGCATCACCAGATAGGTCACGAGCATGGCGCCGACGAGGAGCGTGGGGACACGGGAGGCGTCGAGACGGTCCGCCGGCGTCTCGATCTCCGGTGCGGACACCGCGTCCTGGTCCCGCGCGTCGATCTCCAGCTCCACGATCCGGTCCCCGGCGCGCGGGGCGACGAGGAACAGGGCCAGGGCCACGACGAGCACGGTCACCACGGCGGCGGTGATGTTCCACCAGGAGAAGGTGGTCTCCGAGACCGGGACCGTCCGGCCGTCCAGGCTCTCCGTGAGGAACGAACCGGGGGTGGCGGCCGTCAGCGGGCCGGAGCCCGAGTACCCCATGTGCCACACCACGAACCCGGAGAACCCGGCGGCCACCAGCATCGGGAAGTGCAGGACCAGCCCGCGCTCACGGGCCTGCGCCGCGACCTCCTTGGCCAGCAGCGCACCGACCACCAGGCCCAGGCCCCACGTGATGAGGGAGGCCGCCGCCACCACGAACACGAAGATGTAGGCGGCCAGGGGCGTGCGGGGAATGCTGGCGAGCCGGGCGAGCAGGCGGCGCACCGGACCGGTGTTCGCCAGGATGTGGCCGAGCATGAGCACGAGCGCCATCTGCGTGATGAACGCCAGCAGTCCGGACAGGCCGTCACCCCAGCCCACGACGACGTCGGCCGGCCCGGCCGGAGTGAGCAGCGAGGACCTCCTCTGTTGTGAGGCGGGCCTCGGCGCTGGAGATGGCCTAGGGCGTGTCTGAGAATGGCTCCAGGGACCCGCTGAGATCCGGGGAGCCATGTCCCGGTTGCACGTCGTCTCCGATGCCCGATCGGAGCTGATCGCCCCGCTGCTCCAGACCGCACGGGCCGGCAGGGTCGACCCTTCTGTAAGCGGCCATGAAAAGCTGCCCATAGGTGGCCAGGGAATGACCCGCTGAC